>NZ_BAAJPH010000069.1:0-371 GCF_057538885.1 Alicyclobacillus sp. CIJ1
CGGTTACAGGTTGGCCATGTGACGCCGGGCCATGTCTTGCGCTCGGGTGAATGAACAAAGCGAACGAAGCCGCTCTGCAAACGATGCAGGGCGGTTTATTTTTGCTTTTTTTGCCCTGCAAATCTCCCTTGTTGAGAGGAGGGAACGCATCATGATGGTCATCACGGGTGATGGGACGCCACCGATCGAAGCGTCTTCAACGGCCATTACAAGCGGAAATGCAAGCGATACGGGAGCATTACCGAGTATCCATCAAGTGGTCACGTCTTCCGCGGCGTCCAATACGCTTTTTGGCTACTCCAATCCCACTTCTCCCTTCCCAGGATGGCAACATCCGTCGCCTAACAATTACACGTTTACCCTGCCGCCGG
>NZ_BAAJPH010000070.1:0-6975 GCF_057538885.1 Alicyclobacillus sp. CIJ1
TTGGTATGAAGTATGCTGCGGATACGATGCTCCAATGGGGTGCCATTGGTGCGGTGGTAGATCCGAAACAGGCTGAGTACGGAGCGTTGGTGAAACTTTGGCCGCGCGAAAGCGTGTGGTGGACTTTTGGAAGCGGGAGCTCGCTCAGGTTTTCACCGTTTCGCTTGGGTCGGGACGCGAGCGAGTCGCAGTTAATCGCCGAGGGGTTCCTCGGTGTTTTGCTGAATGTCACCACGCGGCGGGAAGATCAGCGGGCGTCGCTGGTCATCCAGCGCGCGCTGCACGCGCTCTATCAGGGATCACAGTGGGATATGGATCACTTCCTCTTGTGCCTGGACGCCGAGCGGAAGAACTTGCAACGTCCAGAGGAAGAACGCAACCTGGCGGATTTGTTCTTGGGGCTGCTTGAGCACTACAGGACGAGCGAACTCGGGCGTGCGCTCTACGGCAAAGACGGGGAAGACAATGTCATGGACAACCGCGCCAAGTTAGTCGTGGCGTCAATCATGGGCCTTGATTTCCCCGACCCAGGGAGTTCGCCAGACACGTGGCGCGAGAGCCAACGGTTTGCCGTCGCGATTCTCTACTTGGTGACGCAGATCGCGTTCCGGCGTCTCGTCATGGCTCCGCAAAATGTGCGCAAATTCTTCGCCGTGGATGAGGCGTGGATCCTGCGCTCGATTCCAGAAGGAAGGGCGCTCCTCAACCGGATGCTGCTTCTCGGGCGAAGCATGAATCTGGTGCTGATGATGGCGGTGCAAAACCCTGATGTTCTGTTGCCCAAACCGGGGCAGGAAAACGATGATGTGGCGGCAAGTCTGGGATGGACCTTTGTCGGACGCCTCACGTCACGGATCCAGGTCGAGCACGCGGTGCGCTTGCTCGGGTTGCCGCTTGAGAACGAAGAACAACTGAATCAGTACATCGAAACCTTCCAGGCGTTTGAGAAAGGGCGCGGGTTTTTGCGTGATCCGTTAGGGCGCATTGGCGAGGTGCAGATTGACGTGGTGGATGCGGGGCTCCTCCAAGCGTTCAATACCACGCCGGAAGTGTAGTTTTGCCCTGCACTCCCCCTCCAGTAGGAGGGGATTTTTTTATGAACACGATCCACATCGACAGGCTCAAGCCGCATCCCAAGAACACCGAATACTTCACCGACATTGGCGGCGACAAGTACGAGGAGCTCAAGCGGAGCATCGCCACTCACGGGATCCGCGATCCGCTCAAAATCCTTCCGGACGGCACCATCATTGCAGGCCACCAGCGATTCCGCATCGCAAAGGAGCTTGGGATCGAACAGGTGCCTGTGGTGATTTACGACGTGTCGCCGGAGGAAGCGGAGTATCTGCTTATCGCGGACAACGAAGAGCGCAGGGGCGAGGACGGCGATCCGATCCGGAAGGCGAAGCGGGCGAAGTTCCTCAAGGAGTATTGGGGAGTACGCCGCGGTGTCAATCAGTATTCGAGGGTTAACCAAAATGGTGAATCCACCAAGACGAGCAAGGACATCGCAGAGGCTGTGGGAACGGATGCTGCGCACTTACCGAGATTGCTGAAGCTTAACGATCTCATTCCAGAACTCCAAACTCTCGTGTCTGCGGGCAAACTCGGCACGACCGCCGCAGAACAGCTTGCGCATCTAACGCCTGACGAGCAACGCGCGTTGTTCCAAGCCTTTGGCGAGGCCATTGGCGAGCGCACGGTGACGGAAGCAAAGGAGATCCGTCGTCAGATCGAAGAGGAACGTCGGTTGCGGGAAGTCGCGGAAAAGCGGGTGCGTGAACTGGAGACCTCGGTTCAGCGACTTACGCGCGAAATCGAAGCGGCAAAGGACGAACCCGCTGCTCTTCGAGCGGCACTTGAGGACACACGACGCGAATTGGAACAGGCGCGGCGGGAACTGGCTGAGCGGCCGCGCATCGAGGTTGTGTCAGAAGAGATCAAGCGCGCGCTGGACGATTTGCGTAGGCAGAACGACGAACTCAAGGCGTCACTCGCGGAGCAGGAGCGGCTTGCAGACAAGCTTCGCAAAGAGAAGGCCGCCGCGTTGGAAGCCAAACGTCAGGCGGAGGACGAGGCGATCAAGGAACGCCTTGCGCGCCAGCGATTGGAGAAGACCTTCGAGTCGGCGGGGAATTCCGAAGCGAGCTATGCCGCGCTGCGTAATCTCGAATCCAAGCTGTACGAGGTGCGTCAAGACGTCGCGGGCATGCTTGCGGTTTGGGAACCGGAATCCGTCTCAGACGAAGTTCGGGATCACTTTGTGTCCGTGCTCTATGTGACTGCTGAGGCGTTGTCGAACCTTGCGAAGAAGTGCGAAGGCGTCAAGTCGAACAATGTCCTGATGTTCCGGAGGGACCGCTGATGGGCGCTTACGATTTCTACGAGCAGGAACGTCGTCTCGAAGCGCGAGCTGCGGGACGATTTGCCATGCGTACGTTGTCGGAACTCACAGGCCGTGTCGTGCCCCAAGGGATTCTTAATCAGTTAGCCAAGATGGTCTGGCGCGAGACCAACGCGTTCCTCGAAGACGGCGCAGTTGAGCCGTCCCTTCGGTTTGTTGAGAGCGACATTGTTCCGGCGGTCTTGCGGAGAATCGAGATGCTGGGATCGAAGTCCAAGACGGCTCAGTTTGCGAACGAACACCCGAACGAGACCAAGGTGGCTGTGATGGCGTTGGCAGAACGAGCCATGTCGCTGCAGAAAATCTCCAGGGGGTGTTTTTTCGACATTGGATTTGCCGTCGCGACGATTCGATACGAGTTGGACCGGGAGCTCTATGGTTTGGTGGTGCCTGCCGTCAAAGCGGTGATGGCGAAAGTTTCGAATGTCGACGAAGAGACCGTCCTGGTAGTGTTACGCGAAGAGATCAGCCGCGTCCTTCGAGAACGAATCGAGGCGCGGATGTGGACATTGGCGAATCTGGACGATGGGCAACATCGCGTAGCGCAATGAGGAAGCCGCCCTGCCCGAAGTGGTGGGGCGGCCTTTTTTGCCCTGCAAACGCCGCTCAATCGTGAAGGAACGGAAACCTGTACGCCGCGCGTACAGGTTTCTCCGCAGTGCGCCCGGCATGGGCGGTAGCTAGGCGGTGAAAGTCCGCTGCGGGGGTTGGCTGTTACCAACCGCTAGCCAAAGGCAAGGGTGTCCATCGCGAGGTGGAATCTGAAGGAAGCCGGAGGCAAAGCCCCGACCTGAGGACCACGAACCCAAGGTGAGGCTGCTGCATTTGGGCGAGTCTCCACGACTAGACAAAGCCCCATACAGCCAAGGGATGCAGCAGTAAATTGGGCAGGTACATGGGGTGAAAGCGACCGTTCTTACCCGGGGAGGCCTGCTCGGCACGCCGGTAGAGCCGGTAACCGCCGCCGAGAGGCGGCGCTGAACGAGCAGGAGTCAGCAGAGGTCATAGTACGCAGGTGAGCGCTCACCAGCGGAAGGACCGAACGTGAAACGAGGATGGACTGGATGCGTTCATACGGCGGGCAAAGACAGCAGAAAACCCCGCAAGGGGCCTTGAACCGGAAGGAAGCGGTGAAGCCGCAGGGGTCCGGAACTCAAGGGCCGAGTTCGTCGTTGGCACAAATCGAGATTCCATCCAGCGGAACTGAGATGTCGCTGTTGGAGAAGATGCTTGAGCGAGGAAACATGCTCGAAGCGCTTCGGCGAGTCGAATCCAACAAGGGAGCGCCAGGGGTCGACGGGGTCACGGTCGCAGAACTGCGCTCGTACGTGCAGACCCACTGGGCTGAGATTCGTCAGCAGCTGCTCGAGGGGACCTACAAACCGCAACCCGTCAGACGAGTCGAAATCCCGAAACCCGGAGGCGGGGTGAGGGGACTAGGCATCCCCACCGTGATGGACCGACTCATTCAACAGGCATTGCTTCAAGTGCTCAATCCCATCTTCGACCCAGGGTTCTCCGAGAACAGCTTCGGATTTCGACCTGGACGAAGTGCACACGACGCGTTGCGACGCGCGCAGGAACACATCCGTGCCGGACACCGATGGGCCGTGGACCTAGACCTCGCGAAATTCTTTGACCGCGTCAATCACGACATGTTGATGGCTCGGGTAGCGAGGAAGGTGCGAGACAAGCGGGTGCTGAAGCTCATCCGGTCGTACCTGGAAGCGGGCGTGATGATGAACGGCGTCGTGGTGCGAAACGAGGAGGGAACGCCACAAGGAGGTCCACTGAGCCCGCTCTTGGCGAACATCATGCTCGACGACTTCGACAAGGAACTGGAGCGACGCGGGCACCGGTTTGCCCGGTACGCGGACGATTGCAACGTATATGTGAGATCGAAGCGAGCAGGTGAACGCGTCATGGCGTCACTAACCCGCTACCTGGAGGAGACGTTGAAACTGAAGGTCAACCAGGAGAAGAGCGCGGTGGACCGCCCTTGGAGACTGAAGTTCCTGGGTTACAGCTTTCTTGCGGATGAGGATGCAACGCTCCGGCTTGCGCCGAAGACCGTCGAGCGATTCAAGGAGCGGATTCGGGAGCTCACCAGCCGGTCGCGCAGCATGCCGATCCAAGAACGCATCCGAAAGGTGAACGCGTACATTCTGGGATGGGTTGCGTATTACCGGCTGGCTGCCATGAAGACGCACTGCATGCGATTCGACGAATGGATACGGCGGCGGGTGAGGATGTGCATCTGGAAGCAATGGAAGCGGGTGAGGACTCGATACCGAGAACTGCGCGCACTCGGGATAGCCGAAGAAATCGTCCACATGACGGCGAATTCGCGAAGAGGACCGTGGTTCATGGCCAGGATATTGAACCGTATCCTCGATCGTGTGTACCTCACCAAACTAGGACTCAGGAGCATGTATACGCGATATCTCGAACTCTGTAGCGTTTCATGAACCGCCGTATGCGGGACCGCACGTACGGTGGTGTGAGAGGACGGGGGCTAGCCGCCCCCTCCTACTCGATTGTCCTGCAGACCCTTCTTCAATAGGGTTGCACATTGATGTTCCAAAGACTAAAATGACATCACAGGTGATATCAAATGCGGCGGTTTTGGAGAAACTGTGGAGGTAAGAACGTTGTCGCAATTGGAAAAACGCCTACAAAGACTTCTCCGCGGTGCAAACGAATGCGATTGGACAGAATTAAAAGTTATATTGCAGCATTACGGTGCAAAGATTATCCCACCAAGAGATGGAAGTCATTGGCGAATATCACATAGAGATGATCCTGATAAAGAGATCTTAACCATTCCTGTTCACAACAATAAAGTGAAAAAAGTATATGTGAAGAAGCTGATTAACCTCTTGCTACGTTGTTTGGAGGATGAATAATATGGCCGACATCGATCGTTTGATGAATCGCCGTTACAAGATAGAATTGCGCCAATTGACCGAAGAAGACGGTGGGGGATGGTTTGCGGAAATTCCAGCTTTGAAAGGATGCTGTGCAGATGGGGAGACTCCAGAAGAAGCACTGCAGAACTTAAATGAGGCAAAGAGGGCATGGTTTGAAACGGCATTGGAAATCGGGAGAGAAATTCCTGATTCGGATGCAGATGAAAACGAGGAACAGTACAGTGGCCGCTTCGTGGTTCGGCTCCCTAAGTCAATGCATCGGAGACTTGCTCAATTGGCCAAACAAAACGGCGTAAGTATGAATCAGTATGTCAATGTTCTCATTGCTTTGGGTTTGGGAATGATGCAAAGGCAAGCCCCCAGTTTCGTAACGAATTTTAAGGATGTGCTTAACTCGTTTGCGATGAATCGTCCGTTTATTGATGTGACGGAGATGATGCAGATGATGCGATTGCAAAGCAAAATGACTGAGGGAGGGTCGCTACGTTGACCAATAAAAAAATGCCTCCGATCAAACTGGTTGGTTTAGAGTTGAAACGAATACATTTTGAACACAATGATACGTTTTTGGGTGAAGGAGAACCTAAGAGAACGAATCGTGTGGAACTTGCGCACCTTGGTGAACAAACTTTTTCCATTGAAAATCGCGATCAAGTTACTTTCGGAAAGAACGAAGGCGTGAAACTCGAAATTGTGATTCGAGGAACCTTCCAAAGATACAGGCAATGGACTGAGGAGAGAATCAACGAGGAACTAGAATTACTGGCAACACCCTTACGTTTAAAATCATCTCTGGTTATTGCGTTCCTTACGGATCAATCGCTTCAAATTCCTGTCCTTGTTCCGCCTGTTTCAGAAGATACGATGCCGCACAATCCGTTTGATGACGAAATAGATGAAGAAGAAATGGGTTAAAGCACTTTTGTCCTGCATTCCCTCTCCGATGAGGGAGTGATCCGTATGGCGAACTCACGTGGAACATTTACGGTGGCATTTGGCGATGCCCAATCTGGCAAGAGTCACTGGGCGCAAACACACCTGGACGAGATCGGCGAACAGTGGTTTGGAACCAACAATATTGTGTATTGGGATATGTACGCGAAAGACGCTGCGGAGTTGGCCTCAATTTTGGAGTCAGATTCGTGTGCAGCCATCGTGGTTGACCATGATGAACCTCCACCGCCTAGGCGCGAGGCGACAAGCGGTGGAGGTTCATTATCTTGATCGTGGGCTTGTCTCCTTGCGCGTTCCGGCGATTGTTTTCGCTGAGTTGTGCTGGGTGCTGGAAAGCTTCTATGGGAAGCATCCAACAGAAATCGCGAAGGTGCTGGCGCAATTAACGGAAGTCAAAGGCCTTGAGATCGAGGAAAAGGAGATCGTACTTGAGGCGCTTCGCGACTTTGACGAACAACACGTGGACTATATTGACGCATACATTGCCCGAAAGCGCGACACAGTAAGTGTCCGACGGTTTTGACTTGGAACCAGAAGCACTTTCGACGGTTACAGGTTGGCCATGTGACGCCGGGCCATGTCTTGCGCTCGGGTGAATGAACAAAGCGAACGAAGCCGCTCTGCAAACGATGCAGGGCGGTTTATTTTTGCTTTTTTTGCCCTGCAAATCTCCCTTGTTGAGAGGAG
>NZ_BAAJPH010000071.1:0-402 GCF_057538885.1 Alicyclobacillus sp. CIJ1
ACGCGCTGAGACTCTGGCAAGCCTTTTTTCCGGGCACCACAGGTGGTGTGGAGAAAGCATGGGCGATCCCTGCGGATCCGTCGGTGCTTGCGGCGTCGGGCGCGTTGGGCACGTCATTTGTAGGCGATCCGACGGGACAATGGTTTGCGCGTATGATACCAAGCGGACGACCTGTGTATGTTGATTGGTATCGGCCCATGCGAGAACTCAATCGAAGCGGAGCGGTGGCGTTCGCAGGCACGCTTGGAAGCGGCAAATCGGTTGGTATGAAGTATGCTGCGGATACGATGCTCCAATGGGGTGCCATTGGTGCGGTGGTAGATCCGAAACAGGCTGAGTACGGAGCGTTGGTGAAACTTTGGCCGCGCGAAAGCGTGTGGTGGACTTTTGGAAGCGGGAGCT
>NZ_BAAJPH010000072.1:0-5122 GCF_057538885.1 Alicyclobacillus sp. CIJ1
AAACTTATACAAGCAACGTGCCGGGAACGGACACGTTTATCGCATACGTGTCGTATATTCCGCCCGGGGGCGGCGTGTTCGACATTCAGAACGACGCCTATCAGTCGAATCCGGTATCGGTGACCTGGACAAACGGCACAACACAACCCACTCCGACGCCGACACCGAATCCACAACCCACACCGCCACCGGCTCCCAACTGCGGTGCGCCGTACGACTCAAATGTGCAGTGGACCAGCATGGGCAATGGTGCGGAAGAACTGACGTGGGTGTACAACGTACCGACACCGGAATACAACGCGCAGACGAACTCGTGGCAGTGTGTGGACGTGACGACGCAGGAGTCCCAATACTATCCGGCCTCCGTCAACGACGGCCAGATTTCCGGTTTGTCCTATGACCCCGGTACGCCGGAGGACATGTGGCTCCCGGTACCGGCGGGTGAGTGGGACAGCGAGCAATGTCCGGGGCTCTTCTGTCAGTATTTCCAGGAGCACGGCTTCACGGGTCTCGAAGGCGGCGGGCCGACCGCGAACCAGATCTCCAGCACGCTCGATATCAACGGCCAAACCTACCACACCTACGGCCCGCCGATTGGCGATCAGACGCCGACGGTGTGGGTGCGCCCGGATGCTGGATTCGGCTTCCGGTACGTGTGGCAAGGACCGCCCAATTCGCTGCCAACGGGCGGCACGGTGAAGTTCACCATGACGAACCCGGACGGCGGGAGCATCACGTGGACGGAGCCGCTGACCGTCAATTCCGATACCTTGTACGACGTCGGCGATACGCCAAACGGCACGCAGGCACCGGAGATCGCGTCTGAAGTGGTGTCCTGCTGGACGAACGTGCCGAAGGGCGTCTATCTGGCTGGGAAACCGGAACTCACGGCCTGGAGCATCAGCTCGAACCCGACCGTGGCCTATGAGGACGGCGCGCACATCTCGTTCACCATGACGGTGGACACGCCTGCCGGCAACATCACCGTCACGGCGAACAATGTGGCGTGCACGTTCGGCTGGCCTGCGTATTGGTTCACGCACATCATCAGCGAAAGCATCGGCGGCAAGACCTATTGATCTGAGCTCGCAAATCGCCCGCCTGTCTGCTGCAATCGCGGCGGGGCGGGCGGTTTTGCATGGCAAGAAACCCTTCAACGACGAACTCTGAAATTCCTACAGATCATATGACGGGACCGATGCATTGCCACGAAGACATAAGGAGAACGAAGTTGGCGATTAGGAGGGAGATTTGCCTTACAAACGACTTGATCTTGACGGCGAAGTTTTCTTTTTTCTGATCTACTCAGGAGTTGTTGGATACTCTTGTGTTTGATCCAAGTAAACTGAATGTATTTAGCAAAAGATATAAATACCCCTGTAATTGCACCAAAAATAAATATGTTGTTGTTTAAGTAAACTTTATAAAAGGCCAACAAAATACCCGATATGAATGTCGAAATGGACACGGACTTTATGCTTTCCATGTATGTATCTGTCAATCTTAAGATTTGTTCTAATTTCCCATGAGTGAAATTACGGTACGTTCGGAGACAAAAGGCATATTGAGAACGGATGTTCCGATATTCTCGATAACGAAACGATACTTTCGCTTTTCTGAAATCACATTTTATAATCAACCAATAAATTACATTTATAAATTGATATACGAGGAGGGCACATAAGATGAAGAAAAAAGGTGGCTCAAGGGCTTTAATGATGCGCATTGTTCGAATCGCCTCGCAACAGGGGTTTTCATCCTTAATGATGTGTGGATTACTTTTCGTGGTAGCTTATTTGCTCGGCCAGTTTGAGTTAAAACAACATTGGCTGCAACATTCAAACGAACAACTCACTATCGTTTCGATGTCCCTCGTTGTATTTCCTCTCTACTTCTGCTTCACAATACGTTTTTCGATAAGCCGAAAGATTGAATTATTTAAGGAAAATTTGGGTGTGGCGTTTGGGTTTGCGATTCCTACGATCGGAACAATCTTATTTCAGACTTTCGTGGCAGGAATTGAAACTTTTGTTGGAACAAAAGATCCCAATTTACTCGTCCTTGTTTGGATCAATGCAGCAATATACCTCTTAGCGTTCTTTATGATTGACCTTTTTGGTTGAGTTTTTTTGTTAAAATCAATAACAAGCGATGGTTATTGGAGGTAGGGCCATGCGAAACGATCTCGCCGATCTGATCGAGGAATACGAAGTGAGCCTGGAAGTCGTGAAATCGATCAAGCGGTCTCGCCAGAAACAGGACGACCCGCGCAGTTACCTGGATGTGAAATACTGCGAGGGCATGATCCGCACGCTGGAATATACGCTGGGGCTCATGGAAGGCACCGTGAGGGTGGAACACCGGGAAGTCCCCATTGGAGATATGGGCGTGTTGGATCGACTGGCGGCGAAACGGGGATTGTGCGGACGTGGCGAATGGGATACGGACGAAGAGGATCAGGGGCTAGAGGAAACGTGGTCGGAACGGTTGCCGGTGTCGTGGCGAAGCCTGCTGAGCTTGCGCGAAGCGGCGTGTCTGCTTGCTTATGAACGAGGCATGACGTACACGGGCATTGCGCAAGCGTTGTCGATTACGCGCGGGGCGGTGCATTCGTACATTCGCCGTGCACGGGAGAAACTGAGGAAAGCAGAGGCTGTGCAACTCAGTCTTTTCGACGACGCGCCCGACCTTGGCGCATGAGCACAGAGCGCATACTTGCCTGCCAACCCCCTCGGGATAGAGGGGGATTTTTCTTGTTCAGACGTTGACGCAAAATAGCCTCGGCGACATTCTGTCGCAAAGAACAATAATATGTATATTTAACTAAAAAATAGAATATAGATATAACGATTCCGAAAATGATTGGATAGGGAATGTCGAAAAAACCATAAAAAGCAGGTACAATGGTTGCTATGACAGATATATAGGATGTAGTCTCTAAAACTTGAAGTAGAGATTGATATAACCGATATTCCTTTTCGAGTTTATCGTTGTCATACGCGATAAGCTCTTTATACAAAGAATCATATGTAGAATTTCCATTTAAAATCAAACGGAAACGCACTTTTTGACCGATTTTCTTGTATGTCAATGTTTCTAGTAAAAGGAATATAAGGAGTGAAGATGAGATGAATAGAACTAGATTCCATAATATCGAATCGGCATTTCGAAACAAGAAAGTCTTCCTTTCTGTCAGTCTGATCGTCTTTTTTCTTGAATACGCATTGGGTTGGTGCCTAGTGTCCCACTTGGTAGCATGGGAAGTTCAGCGTCATTGGATTTCTTCTTTTTGGGCAGAACAAATTAAGTTTTCGATTCTTATACCTGTTTCTCCTGCATGTATGTTTACGATCATCACTGCGTTAGCTGACGATATAGAATTTTGGGTAATCCCTCTGTTGGTTGGGTTCGCGTTCTTTCCTGAGATTGCAATTTCACCCGAACTGTTCTTTGAACCTGACAAGCAGAAAATTGCTCACGAGATAGTTAGCATGAACTATGAGGTTATGCCTATTCTTTTTTTTGTTATGGCATGGTTCAGAGGAACTATTTCCGGTGTCAGATAGTTTGAGTAAAACGTTGCTCCATGAACCACCGTCTAAGCGCGCGAAGCGACAGGCTGAGGACTGTTCGAACGCGACAAGATGTTCGGCACCATATGTGTTGATTCCTTCTTTGGTTGCAACCTTTTTAACGGCGGGAAGGAAATTGGATCAACCAAGACACCACTATCACCTTTTAGCGAAATACGACATCTTGCTCTCGTAGTCCTTCTTTGCCTGCCACCCCCCTCAAAAACGAGGGGGATTTTTTATGCGCACAATCTACTGGCATGACAACGTGATCTTCTTGGATAATGGCTCTTCCTTTGCAGTGTATCGGCTTCCGGCCCTGCCGTACGAGCATCAGCCAGAAGCGGTCAAGAGAAGCATCTATCGACAGCTTGAAGTCTTCTTCCAGACCTATCGCGGACACGGACAGTTGTTAAGTATCTCGGTGCCGATCTCGAGCGAAGAAGTGCTTACCCGCATGCGCAGCTTCGGGGATCACCCGCATTGGCGAGCGCACATGGAAATGGTCGCGGAACGACTGAAGGGGCTCACGCCATTCGAGCGATTGACAGTGCTTGTGTTGCCGCTGGCTTCGCCTCTCGGCACCGCCTGGTCGCAGGTGCTGGATCGCCCCGACCAGTTGCGTGAGCGCGTGTCGGAACAGTTTGCGAGGTTGTGGGGATTTGCGAAGCGCAGGGTTGCGCGTGTACAAGCGCCCGTCCTCACGCGGCACGATCTGTTGGTCTCACAGCAAGCGGAGCAGCGGCTGTTCAATCGATTGCAGGCCATCATCCCGATGTTGGAGCGAGCGGCGCCCCAGGACATCGAACGACTGCATCGCGCGCCGTACTGGCGCGGCCTAACCCCATGGCCCCTGGCCTTGCCGGATCCGCTTCCTAAAACGCTGACGGTGGAAGGCCGGGATGTCGTGATTCGGCCTCGTCCCTTGCGTCTGCCGCTCGTGTCGGCGGCGGTGCGGGAAGACACGTTCCGCGTTCGCGTCGAGCATGACGACAAGCGCACATCGTATCAGTCGGTCATGGCGGTGGCGAGCATGCGCGAACGACTCGAGGTCATAGGTGACGAGTGGATTTATCAACCGCTTGAAAAACTTGCGTTCCCTGTCGATGCCTGTGTGCACTTTGAAGTCATCTCCCCGCAACGCGCGCGAGAGATCGTCTATCGCCGCCGAAAAGAGGTCGCCAGCACGGGCGAACAGTACGCCGAAGAGGGTGACGTGCCGTGGGACATCTACGACGGACTGGAAGACGCGCAGGCCCTTGAAGCCAAGCTGAAGGCGGGCATGGCGTTTGCGACGTTCCACGCCTTCTTTGCGGTGGGAGCAGACAGCGAGCTTGAGATGTTGCGGCGTGAAGAAATGCTGAAAGAGCGGCTCCAGGGTTCGATTCGACTCGTCCATCCGCCCGGTGACGCGCTGAGACTCTGGCAAGCCTTTTTTCCGGGCACCACAGGTGGTGTGGAGAAAGCATGGGCGATCCCTGCGGATCCGTCGGTGCTTGCGGCGTCGGGCGCGTTGGGCACGTCATTTGTAGGCGATCCGACGGGACAAT
>NZ_BAAJPH010000073.1:0-3081 GCF_057538885.1 Alicyclobacillus sp. CIJ1
AAACTTATACAAGCAACGTGCCGGGAACGGACACGTTTATCGCATACGTGTCGTATATTCCGCCCGGGGGCGGCGTGTTCGACATTCAGAACGACGCCTATCAGTCGAATCCGGTATCGGTGACCTGGACAAACGGCACAACGCAACCCACTCCGACACCGACGCCGAATCCACAACCCACACCGCCACCGGCTCCGAACTGCGGTGCGCCGTACGACTCAAATGTGCAGTGGACCAGCATGGGCAATGGTGCGGAAGAACTGACGTGGGTGTACAACGTACCGACACCGGAATACAACGCGCAGACGAACTCGTGGCAATGCGTTGACGTGACACATCAGGAATCGCAGTATTATCCGGCGTCAGTGAATGATGGGCAGATCACCGGACTCACTTATGATCCAGGGACTCCCGAAAACATGTGGCTCCCTGTGCCATCGTATGAATGGGATCCGGAGCAATGCCCGTCGGGGATTTTCTGCGAGTACTTCGAGCAGCACGGCTTCACGGCGAATGAAAACGGTGGGCCTACTGCAAACCAGATCTCGAGCACCGTAGAGATCAACGGACAAACGTACCATACCTATGGTCCACCGATTGGCGATCAAACTCCGACGATTTGGATTCGTCCAGCGGCTGCGTTCGGGTTCCGGTATGTGTGGCAAGGTCCACCGAGCGCTTTGCCCATCGGCGGAAGCGTCACGTTCACGATGACGAATCCAGACGGTGGGAGCATTACGTGGACAAGGCCGCTCATTATCGACTCGGAGACCTTGAGTGGGGGCACGACAACTCCCAACGGTGATCAGGCGCCTGCTGCGGACACGGAGATTGTGGCCTGCTGGACGAATCTTCCGAAGGGTGTGTATCTGGATGGGAAGCCCGAGTTGGCAGCGTGGAGCCTGAACCCGGATCCTCAGATCGCGTATGAGCAAGGCGCGCACATTTCGTTCGTGATGACGGTGGAAACACCGGCAGGTAACATCACGGTGAGCGCGCCGAATGTGGCGTGTACGTTTGGTTGGCCTGCGTATTGGTTCACCCACATCGTGAGCGAGAGCATCGGCGGAACCGTCTACTGAACGATCTGCCTGCTCGCTGCAATGTCAATGACAGCAGTCGGCGAGTAGGCAGTTTCGTCTTAGAATTTTGGTAAAATAAACACTAAGCAGGACTTTCGGGGGTGGAATTGTGCGTCCGGAACTCGCTGATCTGATTGTCGAGTATGAGCAAAGCTTGGAAGCTGTGAAGTCGATCAAGCGCGCTCGTCAGAAAGAGGACGACCCGCGTAGTTATCTGGACGTGAAATACTGCGAGAGTATGATTGACACGTTGGAATATACGATCGGGCTTATGGAAGGCACCACGAGAGTGGAGCGCCGGGAGATTCCCATTGGCGATATGGCGGTGTTGGATCGGCTGGCGGCGAAACGGGGATTGTGCGGATGCGGCGAATGGGATGCGGACGAAGAGGACGAGGGGCACGAGGAACTGTGGTCAGAACGTTTGCCGGTGTCGTGGCGAAGCATTCTAAGCTTGCGTGAGGCTGCGTGCCTGTTTGCGTATGAACGCGGCATGACGTACACGGGCATTGCGCAGGCGTTGTCGATCACGCGTGGCGCGGTGCATTCGTACATTCGCCGTGCGCGTGAAAAACTCCGCAAGGCCGAAGCGCTGCAACTCAGTCTCTTCGATGACGCGCCTGACCTCGGAGCTTAAGTAAAATGCGTAAACTTGCCTGCCACCCCCCTCAAAAACGAGGGGGATTTTTTATGCGCACAATCTACTGGCATGACAACGTGATCTTCTTGGATAATGGCTCTTCCTTTGCGGTGTATCGGCTCCCGGCCCTGCCGTACGAGCATCAGCCAGAGGCAGTCAAGCGAAGCATCTATCGACAGCTTGAAGTCTTCTTCCAGACCTACCGCGGGCACGGGCAGTTGTTAAGCATCTCGGTGCCGATCTCGAGCGAAGAAGTGCTTACCCGCATGCGCAGCTTCGGGGACCACCCGCATTGGCGCGCGCACATGGAAATGGTGGCAGAACGCCTCAAGGGACTCACGCCATTTGAACGCCTGACCGTACTTGTGTTACCGCTGGCTTCGCCTCTCGGCGCCGCCTGGTCGCAGGTGTTGGATCGTCCCGACCAGTTGCGGGAGCGCATAGCTGAGCAGTTTTTACGCTTGTGGGGTTTCGCCAAGCGCAGGGTGGCTCGCATACAGGCTCCCGTTCTCACACAACACGACTTGTTGGTTTCGCAGCAAGCGGAGCAAAGGTTGTTCAATCGACTGCAAGCGATCATCCCCATGTTGAGACGCGCCACGCCACAGGACATTGAACGCTTGCATCGGGCGCCGTATTGGCGTGGACTGACGCCGTGGCCCATGGCCTTGCCGGATCCGCTTCCTAAAACACTCACGGTAGAGGGGCGGGATGTGATCATCCGCCCGCGCCCTTTGCGGCTAGCGTTAGTCTCCGCGGCGGTGCGGGAAGACACATTTCGAGTTCGAGTTGAGCACGACGACAAGCGCACATCCTATCAATCCGTGATGGCTGTGGCGAGCATGCGGGACCGGATCGAAGTCATTGGCGACGAGTGGATCTATCAACCACTTGAAAAGCTCTCGTTCCCCGTCGACGCCTGCGTGCAATTCGAAATCATCTCGCCACAACGCGCGCGAGAGATCGTCTATCGCCGCCGAAAAGAGGTCGCTAGCACGGGCGAACAGTATGCCGAAGAGGGTAACGTTCCGTGGGACATCTACGACGGGCTCGAAGACGCACAGGCCCTCGAAGCGAAACTTAAAGCAGGCATGGCTTTCGCGACGTTTCACGCCTTCTTCGCCGTTGGTGCGGACAGTGAGTTGGAGATGTTGCGTCGGGAAGAGATGCTGAAAGAGAGGCTGCAAGGTTCGATTCGACTCGTGCATCCTCCCGGCGACGCGCTGAGACTCTGGCAAGCCTTTTTTCCGGGCACCACAGGTGGTGTGGAGAAAGCATGGGCGATCCCTGCGGATCCGTCGGTGCTTGCGGCGTCGGGCGCGTTGGGCACGTCATTTGTAGGCGATCCGACGGGACAAT
>NZ_BAAJPH010000074.1:0-267 GCF_057538885.1 Alicyclobacillus sp. CIJ1
CTACTACATTGACGGTCAACGTGACGAGCGGATGGCAAAACAACGGGAACATGTGGATCACCCTCGTGAACGAAACCACGGGGCAGACGGTGGGTCCAAGTGAGATCTTCACACCGAGTGCGTCGGAAACTTATACAAGCAACGTGCCGGGAACGGACACGTTTATCGCATACGTGTCGTATATTCCGCCCGGGGGCGGCGTGTTCGACATTCAGAACGACGCCTATCAGTCGAATCCGGTATCGGTGACCTGGACAAACGGCACAA
>NZ_BAAJPH010000075.1:0-392 GCF_057538885.1 Alicyclobacillus sp. CIJ1
AGGCGGTTCGGTGACGGATCAGGGAGACACGCTCACAATCACGTATCAGGCGGAAGTCGTCAATGCAGATGGGCAGTTGTTGGCGACGAGCAATGAAATTACACCCACATGGGTGCCTCCGCAGAGCACGACACAGCCGAGTCCAACACCGACGCCCCAGCCGTCACCTTCGCCGACACCAACGCCGAATCCGAGCAGTGGTGTCACGTTGACGCTTGCAGCCAATCCTACGGAGTTGCCTGTGGGTCAGGCTACTACATTGACGGTCAACGTGACGAGCGGATGGCAAAACAACGGGAACATGTGGATCACCCTCGTGAACGAAACCACGGGGCAGACGGTGGGTCCAAGTGAGATCTTCACACCGAGTGCGTCGGAAACTTATACAAGCA
>NZ_BAAJPH010000076.1:0-392 GCF_057538885.1 Alicyclobacillus sp. CIJ1
AGGCGGTTCGGTGACGGATCAGGGAGACACGCTCACAATCACGTATCAGGCGGAAGTCGTCAATGCAGATGGGCAGTTGTTGGCGACGAGCAATGAAATTACACCCACATGGGTGCCTCCGCAGAGCACGACACAGCCGAGTTCAACACCGACGCCCCAGCCGTCACCTTCGCCGACACCAACGCCGAATCCGAGCAGCGGTGTCACGTTGACGCTTGCAGCCAATCCTACGGAGTTGCCTGTGGGTCAAGCTACTACATTGACGGTCAACGTGACGAGCGGATGGCAAAACAACGGGAACATGTGGATCACCCTCGTGAACGAAACCACGGGGCAGACGGTGGGTCCAAGTGAGATCTTCACACCGAGTGCGTCGGAAACTTATACAAGCA
>NZ_BAAJPH010000077.1:0-259 GCF_057538885.1 Alicyclobacillus sp. CIJ1
ATGGCTGGTATTCGAGCGGATATTGTACTGCGTCGGGGTGTGTGTATCAAGCCGTATTGACTGAGCCATCTGCGAGCCATAACGAAAGCGAGCAGCCGGTCACGCTGGAGGCTGGCATAGGCGGTTCGGTGACGGATCAGGGAGACACGCTCACAATCACGTATCAGGCGGAAGTCGTCAATGCAGATGGGCAGTTGTTGGCGACGAGCAATGAAATTACACCCACATGGGTGCCTCCGCAGAGCACGACACAGCCGAG
>NZ_BAAJPH010000078.1:0-876 GCF_057538885.1 Alicyclobacillus sp. CIJ1
ACAACGGGAACTTGCCTGCGGCAACGAACACGGGCTGGAGCGTGACGCTGGTCTCGAACGGAGGAACGGATGGAGCGTCACTGAATCAGACGTTCTATAACGGCGCTTCGACTGGAACGGTGAGCGTCAGCACGCAAACGCCACAGACGGTGACCTACACCGCGAGTCTCATCAACCCCGAAGGGGTTATGGAATCGAGTGAAACTTTCCAGATCACGTGGGCAGGTGCAACCGTGAGCGCGTCTCCGACGCAATTGCCTGTGGGACAGGTCTCGACCATCACAGTCAATGCAAATGCGCCGGGGAGAACGGTGACACTATATAGCACGGCCCCCGTGATCCAGGGTGAACAACCGTCAGAAACTTGCACAACCAAAGGGTGTCATTCGAATGGTAACTATCAAATCACGGTGAATGACACTGGCACGACGACGCTTCAAGCGGTGTCGAACACGGCGCAAGTGGTGAAGTTTTGGGTAACCACGACGCCGCCGAATCCGCCTAGCCCGACGGACGTGGGACAAGGCACGACATCACCTGCTGTCACGGTGGCATGGGGAAATAACACAGGTGTGTCTATCACGCTCATGGCGACGCCGGGATCGACAACCTATGGCGGAACGATTACGGAGTCGTACAGCGTGCAGGGCTGGCAGCCTGGGGATGAGGTCATCATCCAGGTTGTGAATGAGAGTCCAGCCACGCCTGCCGAAGCATCAGGAACGTATTTCCCCAATGGCTGGTATTCGAGCGGATATTGTACTGCGTCGGGGTGTGTGTATCAAGCCGTATTGACTGAGCCATCTGCGAGCCATAACGAAAGCGAGCAGCCGGTCACGCTGGAGGCTGGCATAGGCGGTTCGGTGACGGATCAGG
>NZ_BAAJPH010000079.1:0-876 GCF_057538885.1 Alicyclobacillus sp. CIJ1
ACAACGGGAACTTGCCTGCGGCAACGAACACGGGCTGGAGCGTGACGCTGGTCTCGAACGGAGGAACGGATGGAGCGTCACTGAATCAGACGTTCTATAACGGCGCTTCGACTGGAACGGTGAGCGTCAGCACGCAAACGCCGCAGACGGTGACCTACACCGCGAGTCTCATCAACCCCGAAGGGGTTATGGAATCGAGTGAAACTTTCCAGATCACGTGGGCAGGCGCAACCGTGAGCGCGTCTCCGACGCAATTGCCTGTGGGACAGGTCTCGACCATCACAGTCAATGCAAATGCGCCGGGGAGAACGGTGACACTATATAGCACGGCCCCCGTGATCCAGGGTGAACAAGCGTCACAAACTTGCACGACTAAAGGGTGTCACTCGAATGGTAACTATCAAATCACGGTAAATGACACTGGCACGACGACGCTTCAGGCGGTATCGAACACGGCGCAAGTGGTGAAGTTTTGGGTAACCACGACGCCGCCGAATCCGCCTAGCCCGACGGACGTGGGACAAGGCACGACATCGCCTGCTGTCACGGTGGCATGGGGAAATAACACAGGTGTGTCCATTACGCTCATGGCGACGCCGGGATCGACAACCTATGGCGGAACGATTACGGAGTCGTACAGCGTGCAGGGCTGGCAGCCTGGGGATGAGGTCATCATCCAGGTTGTGAATGAGAGTCCAGCCACGCCTGCCGGAGCATCAGGAACGTATTTCCCTAATGGCTGGTATTCGAGCGGATATTGTACTGCGTCGGGGTGTGTGTATCAAGCCGTATTGACTGAGCCATCTGCGAGCCATAACGAAAGCGAGCAGCCGGTCACGCTGGAGGCTGGCATAGGCGGTTCGGTGACGGATCAGG
>NZ_BAAJPH010000080.1:0-657 GCF_057538885.1 Alicyclobacillus sp. CIJ1
CGAACGGCCAGACGGTCGTCGCGCAGTCGACGCCAGTCCAGGTGACGTGGGGCCAGGTTCAGACACAGCCTACCACGGGGCAGTGTAGCCAGGCAAGCTGGTCAGTGGGAAGTGTCGGTTCGAACAGCGCGGGCTTGACGTTCACACACAATGACAACGACACGTACGCATTCACTGTGAACAATGGCGGGAGTCTGAGCGTGCCGGGCGTCGGTGGCAGTGAACAGAGCGTGGGCGTGATCCTGACAGGGCAGCCTGGCGAAAGTTACACGGTTACAGCTACGGATACCACAACGGATTGCACCGTGTCCACGACTGTAACCTTGTCTTCCAACGGCGGCACACCGATTCAAACGGGCAGCGTAAGCGCAGTTGTGTCTGATCAGTACACTCAACTCATGGGTGGCGGGGCTGGTATCTACGCAGCCGGGCCAAATGTGACGGTGGATGCGGGCACGAGTGTCAATTTCAATGTGCAATTTCTGCAAACTGGTCAGCCCGCGATCTACTATTCGGATTTTGAGGCTCCTAACAACGGGAACTTGCCTGCGGCAACGAACACGGGCTGGAGCGTGACGCTGGTCTCGAACGGAGGAACGGATGGAGCGTCACTGAATCAGACGTTCTATAACGGCGCTTCGACTGGAACGGTGAGCG
>NZ_BAAJPH010000081.1:0-657 GCF_057538885.1 Alicyclobacillus sp. CIJ1
CGAACGGCCAGACGGTCGTCGCGCAGTCGACGCCAGTCCAGGTGACGTGGGGCCAGGTTCAGACACAGCCTACCACGGGGCAGTGTAGCCAGGCAAGCTGGTCAGTGGGAAGTGTCGGTTCGAACAGCGCGGGCTTGACGTTTACCCACGATGACAGCGATACGTACGCATTCACCGTGAACAATGGCGGGAGTCTGAGCGTGCCGGGCGTCGGTGGCAGTGAACAGAGCGTGGGCGTGATCCTGACAGGGCAGCCTGGCGAAAGTTACACGGTTACAGCCACTGATACCACAACGGATTGCACCGTGTCCACGACTGTAACCTTGTCTTCCAACGGCGGCACACCGATTCAAACGGGCAGCGTAAGCGCAGTTGTGTCCGATCAGTACACCCAACTCATGGGTGGCGGAACAGGCATCTACGCGGCCGGGCCAAATGTGACGGTGGATGCGGGCACGAGTGTCAATTTCAATGTGCAATTTCTGCAAACTGGCCAGCCCGCGATCTACTATTCCGATTTTGAGGCTCCTAACAACGGGAACTTGCCTGCGGCAACGAACACGGGCTGGAGCGTGACGCTGGTCTCGAACGGAGGAACGGATGGAGCGTCACTGAATCAGACGTTCTATAACGGCGCTTCGACTGGAACGGTGAGCG
>NZ_BAAJPH010000082.1:0-397 GCF_057538885.1 Alicyclobacillus sp. CIJ1
GCCGTTCCCCAGCAATTGACGGTTGGGCAGTACAGCACCTTGACGGTGAACGTCAACGGGACGATTCAGGGCCCAAATCAACGCAGTGAACTGCCCAACGGCGATCACTACATCGTCGAACTGGCTGACGCAGATCATGGTACTACGTTAGCCGGAAGCGATACTGAAAACCTGGGCAACGTCACCTCGTACACGCAGGAAGTTACTTCTGCGCAGCCGTACACGGCGGAATACGAGGCGTATGTGATCGACACGTCGAACGGCCAGACGGTCGTCGCGCAGTCGACGCCAGTCCAGGTGACGTGGGGCCAGGTTCAGACACAGCCTACCACGGGGCAGTGTAGCCAGGCAAGCTGGTCAGTGGGAAGTGTCGGTTCGAACAGCGCGGGCTTGACGT
>NZ_BAAJPH010000083.1:0-285 GCF_057538885.1 Alicyclobacillus sp. CIJ1
TACGAGGCTCAGGCGTGGGTGGCAGACGGTGTGGATCGCATTTCGGGGCCTGTGACGGCCAACTTTACCATTGGGAGCAGCCAAAGCGGCAGCGGTGGGGGCGTGGGAACAGGTTCAGGGAACGGCGTCAGCGTTTCGCTGACCGCCGTTCCCCAGCAATTGACGGTTGGGCAGTACAGCACCTTGACGGTGAACGTCAACGGGACGATTCAGGGCCCAAATCAACGCAGTGAACTGCCCAACGGCGATCACTACATCGTCGAACTGGCTGACGCAGATCATGGT
>NZ_BAAJPH010000084.1:0-285 GCF_057538885.1 Alicyclobacillus sp. CIJ1
TACGAGGCTCAGGCGTGGGTGGCAGACGGTGTGGATCGCATTTCGGGGCCTGTGACGGCCAACTTTACCATTGGGAGCAGCCAAAGCGGCAGCGGTGGGGGCGTGGGAACAGGTTCAGGGAACGGCGTCAGCGTTTCGCTGAGCGCCGTTCCCCAGCAATTGACGGTTGGGCAGTACAGCACCTTGACGGTGAACGTCAACGGGACGATTCAGGGCCCAAATCAACGCAGTGAACTGCCCAACGGCGATCACTACATCGTCGAACTGGCTGACGCAGATCATGGT
>NZ_BAAJPH010000085.1:0-230 GCF_057538885.1 Alicyclobacillus sp. CIJ1
TCAGTGACATTTCCGAGATGCAGAATGAAGTCGGAAGTCAGGGAACGTACACGGATACGTTTTCCGCGAGTTACCTGACGCCGGGGAATTACGAGGCTCAGGCGTGGGTGGCAGACGGTGTGGATCGCATTTCGGGGCCTGTGACGGCCAACTTTACCATTGGGAGCAGCCAAAGCGGCAGCGGTGGGGGCGTGGGAACAGGTTCAGGGAACGGCGTCAGCGTTTCGCTG
>NZ_BAAJPH010000086.1:0-399 GCF_057538885.1 Alicyclobacillus sp. CIJ1
TGGATCCATCCGGGGGTGTTGTGACGCCGACCGGGAACTATTACGGGAATGATCCGATCGAGCATTCGACATTCTACGTGATCCCGTCCAAGCCACCTACTGCCCAGAGCCTCACGGCACAGGTGCAGGGCACAAACGTCACACTGACGTTCAACGTCAACGTGCCGCTCTGGAGTTCGCTCGCGAACTATCACTATGACGCGGTGGAGATCACGAATCTCGGCACTGGGCAGACGGAATGGCTCGCGGGGACAGGGTTCAGTGACATTTCCGAGATGCAGAATGAAGTCGGAAGTCAGGGAACGTACACGGATACGTTTTCCGCGAGTTACCTGACGCCGGGGAATTACGAGGCTCAGGCGTGGGTGGCAGACGGTGTGGATCGCATTTCGGGGCCTG
>NZ_BAAJPH010000087.1:0-399 GCF_057538885.1 Alicyclobacillus sp. CIJ1
TGGATCCATCCGGGGGTGTTGTGACGCCGACCGGGAACTATTACGGGAATGATCCGATCGAGCATTCGACATTCTACGTGATCCCGTCCAAGCCACCTACTGCCCAGAGCCTCACGGCACAGGTGCAGGGCACAAACGTCACGCTGACGTTCAACGTCAACGTGCCGCTCTGGAGTTCGCTCGCGAACTATCACTATGACGCGGTGGAGATCACGAATCTCGGCACTGGGCAGACGGAGTGGCTCGCGGGGACAGGATTCAGTGACATTTCCGAGATGCAGAATGAAGTCGGAAGTCAGGGAACGTACACGGATACGTTTTCCGCGAGTTACCTGACGCCGGGGAATTACGAGGCTCAGGCGTGGGTGGCAGACGGTGTGGATCGCATTTCGGGGCCTG
>NZ_BAAJPH010000088.1:0-363 GCF_057538885.1 Alicyclobacillus sp. CIJ1
TGCAGTCGGACATCGTGAGCGACAACAGTTTGAATGGGAACGGGTATTTGGGGCTGCCAATCAATGAGATAAGCGCGGTTGCTAGCGAATTAGGGGGAAATACTCAGTTCGTAGAGGAGCAAGTAAAACAGTACGAGTATTCACTTAATGACACAAATGGTAATCTTCCTCCTCAACAGCTCGTTCCCTTCGCATACGTCGCCAGCGAATCTGGCGCAGAGATGGATCCATCCGGGGGTGTTGTGACGCCGACCGGGAACTATTACGGGAATGATCCGATCGAGCATTCGACATTCTACGTGATCCCGTCCAAGCCACCTACTGCCCAGAGCCTCACGGCACAGGTGCAGGGCACAAACGTCA
>NZ_BAAJPH010000089.1:0-946 GCF_057538885.1 Alicyclobacillus sp. CIJ1
CACGCTTCATGCGCCGATTGGATATGGGATGTCAGAACCCAATCCGCAGGATTACCGCATTGCGGTACGTGCTTTCAATGGGATCAAGATGTGGCTCGTCGGCAATCAGGTGAACGTGGAGCTTCCGTATACGGGAGACTCGAAAGATTATTACAATGTGTCTGCTTCGCATACGCCACAAGACTACACGACGGAATACTACGCTCCGTCCTTACCTTCTCTCTCCAATGCGAGCCAGTATGAAGGCGGGACGACGATTTCGTTTGCGAAGCCAACCGGATTGTTCAGTATCGGTTTGGGTGCAGGAGTTGGGGTTAATTTGCCCGATATCATCCCCAATACATCTGTGGATTTTGTGCTTTGATTTTTCTAAAATAGCACTGCGCGTCTCTATCGAGGCGCGCAATTTTTTTGCTCGTTTGCATGCCAATGCCCCTTTGAGTAGAAAGGGGTGGTTTTGTGCGCTGGAAACGAAAAGCGATTCGAATGGGACTCACAGGGGCTGCGGCGCTTGCAGCGTTTACCGCTTTGTCGCCCAGTGCCTTTGCTACGCAGGTGATTCAACCCGGAAGTGGGACGAACGGCTATGGATACATCGTCTCAATTAACACCGTGTATACCCAATTTGGCGGTGTGGTCGGAGAACTCGCGATTTATGGAAGTGACACATTCGTGGCCTCCCAAACTAATTCCAGTTCTCCACCGTATCCTGGGTGGTCAGAATTTTTCTATCCGACGAAACTCTACTCGGCTCTCGTCAGCGCAGCGGACGAAATCTCAGGTGCAACCCTGAGCAATGACGTGGTGCAGTCGGACATCGTGAGCGACAACAGTTTGAATGGGAACGGGTATTTGGGGCTGCCAATCAATGAGATAAGCGCGGTTGCTAGCGAATTAGGGGGAAATACTCAGTTCGTAGAGGAGCAAGTAAAACAGTACGAGTATT
>NZ_BAAJPH010000090.1:0-943 GCF_057538885.1 Alicyclobacillus sp. CIJ1
CACGCTTCATGCGCCGATTGGATATGGGATGTCAGAACCCAATCCGCAGGATTACCGCATTGCGGTACGTGCTTTCAATGGGATCAAGATGTGGCTCGTCGGCAATCAGGTGAACGTGGAGCTTCCGTATACGGGAGACTCGCAGGATTCTTACAACGTGTCCGCTGCGCATGTGCCACAAGACTACACAACGGAATATTACGCTCCGCCGCTGTCTTCTCCCTCCAATGCGAGTCAGTATGAGGGCGGCACGACGATTTCGTTTGCGCGGCCAACCGGGTTATTTGGTATTACCATAGGGATGAACGAGGTTACGATGAATTATCCTGATGTTGTTCCCAATATTACCGTCGACTCATCGCGTTGACCTTGGTTTCGTACCGCGCGCCTCCGTCGAGGCGCGCAATTTTTTTGTCCGTTTGCATGCCATTGTCCCTTTCAGTAGGAAGGGGTGGTTTTGTGCGTCGGAAACGAAACGCCATCCGAATGTGCCTGACCGGAGCATCAGCGCTCGCGGCGTTTTCTGCTCTGTCGCCCAGTGCTTTCGCTATGGAGGTCATTCAGCCAGGATCCGGGACCAACGGCTATGGGTACATTGTGTCGGTGAACACCGTGTATACCCAGTATGGCGGCGTGGTCGGAGAGTTGGCCATTTATGGAAGTGACAAGTTCAAAGCTCTTCAAGTCAATCAGAATTCTCCTACTTATCCAGGGTGGTCAGAGTTATTTCAATACGGACTCTACTCCGCCCTCGTCAGTGGGGTGGATGAGATTTCAGGCGCAACGTTGAGTAACGACATCGTGCAGTCGGACATCGTGAGCGACAACAGTTTGAATGGGAACGGGTATTTGGGGCTGCCAATCAATGAGATAAGCGCGGTTGCTAGCGAATTAGGGGGAAATACTCAGTTCGTAGAGGAGCAAGTAAAACAGTACGAGTATT
>NZ_BAAJPH010000091.1:0-917 GCF_057538885.1 Alicyclobacillus sp. CIJ1
AAAGGCGTGCTGAACCTCATCGCGCCGAGTACGGTGAATGTGACGTATCCGAGCAACGTGGAGCCTGTGCCGATCACCAGCGGGACGATGGTGATTGAGGTCAACGGCAAGCCCGTGATCTACGCGCCGCGGATCACCTATCAGGACTATGGATCGAAGGACGAGACGACGTTTGTGCCGATCTACTATCTGGAGCAGGCGCTTGGCGCGATGGGCGTACAGACGAACTGGCAGAACGGTTCGGAGTGGGACATGACGCTCCAGAGTGTCGCGGCGAACTCGAACCAGCCCGTGACGTATGAGACGCAGCAGCAGATGGCGGATGCGATGTGGAAGCTGTTTGATGGGTTGCCGAAGATGGAACACGAGTGGAACGTGCCGAATTTAGTCACTGTCAACGGTAATACGACGATTCAAAACGAGACGATGTACGGCGGTACTGGTGTCGTGACCGGATACCCGACGATGCAACAGGTTGGCGTGACGCCTGATCCGAATGCGCCCGTGACGGCGGGGCAGGTGGCGACGTGGCTGGCGGACTGGGCGGCAAATGCGGTGCCGTATACGGACACTGCTCAAGCTCCTAGCGGCAATGTCCAGACCTTCCTGGCCTCTCAAGGCGTTACGGATCCGTTCGATTGGGTGGAGGACAACGACCTCTTCCAGGACACGGGCATTATGGATCCCAACGCTCAATTGACGGTCAATCAGGCGCAGACGGTTCTGTCGAACCTCCAGTGGTGGCTGGACGGGTACAAGGAACAGAACGGCGTGTACACGCTTCATGCGCCGATTGGATATGGGATGTCAGAACCCAATCCGCAGGATTACCGCATTGCGGTACGTGCTTTCAATGGGATCAAGATGTGGCTCGTCGGCAATCAGGTGAACGTGGAGCTTCCGTATACGGGAGACTC
>NZ_BAAJPH010000092.1:0-285 GCF_057538885.1 Alicyclobacillus sp. CIJ1
GACGTGCCGCAGAGTACGCCGGAGCATATTGTCGCGCCGGATCCATTCGGTGGCGGCAATGGGCAGGCGACGTCGTTCTTGCCGATCTATTACGTGGATAAGGCCCTGGCGCAGCTCGGGATCCGCGCGGAGTGGAACGGCAACAAAGGCGTGCTGAACCTCATCGCGCCGAGTACGGTGAATGTGACGTATCCGAGCAACGTGGAGCCTGTGCCGATCACCAGCGGGACGATGGTGATTGAGGTCAACGGCAAGCCCGTGATCTACGCGCCGCGGATCACCTAT
>NZ_BAAJPH010000093.1:0-285 GCF_057538885.1 Alicyclobacillus sp. CIJ1
GACGTGCCGCAGAGTACGCCGGAGCATATTGTCGCGCCGGATCCATTCGGTGGCGGCAATGGGCAGGCGACGTCGTTCTTGCCGATCTATTACGTGGATAAGGCCCTGGCGCAGCTCGGGATCCGCGCGGAGTGGAACGGCAGCAAAGGCGTGCTGAACCTCATCGCGCCGAGTACGGTGAATGTGACGTATCCGAGCAACGTGGAGCCTGTGCCGATCACCAGCGGGACGATGGTGATTGAGGTCAACGGCAAGCCCGTGATCTACGCGCCGCGGATCACCTAT
>NZ_BAAJPH010000094.1:0-1455 GCF_057538885.1 Alicyclobacillus sp. CIJ1
CACCTATCTGGAGAACGATTCTCAATGATGCGCTGTCGTCGTCCTTTTCTATCGGTGTAGCAGTTGTTTTATCACGATGGGGGGATAAACGCATGAAGAACAAGGTGAATATTCATCTGCTTCGTAAACAAGTCATCGAACCCGCCTATCAGATCGTCCGATATTATGCTCATCCGGCGAGTACACCCGCCTTCCCAATATTGGACCAAGAAAAGTTCGATCAGGATTGGGAAACTTCCTTCGAAAAAATCCAGGATCTTGTCCGGAAACAGGTTGGACTCTTGGACTACTGGGATATTCTTTCGTGCCTGTATCCTCCAAGTGATCAGCGCAAACGGAAGAAATTTTTCGCGAAGATGTGTCGGCGCATCCTTGCGCTTTACGACGATCCGCCACGCAAAGGACCAGTGTATCTGTCACCGAATCGGTCGATGTTGAGGTTTGTTTGGTGGAACCACGAACCGCAGATCCCTATGCGGTATAAGTTGGCTCGCGCAGGGATGATCTTAGGCAGTTGGCTTGAACGCTATGCAAAGATTGCTATTCTTCTTGCGCTTATCGTGGAGTTCGTGTTGACAGGTATGGCTTTGTGGAAATTTTATCATCATGGTTAATCGAGTTCGTGGGATGAGGAATTGCGCTCTCTCAGCAAGCGCTCTACGGACTCTCGACAAATCCGGTGATGGCCATGCGAATGGAGTCGGTATGACTCAAGTTTTCCGTTGCGGATAAGCGCATGGAGTTCTTGATAGGTGCGAAGTCCCAGTAACCGCATGGCTTCTCCGGCTGTGATCCAGTCGCATGGCAAAGTCGTTCGCCTCCCAGCAGGAACACAGAGCAACTATTCTCGCCTCCAATATAACACAATATTCCTGCTGTGGAGTGGATGGGAGGATTCGTTGCGGGGTCAGGCACTCCACTCGGGGATCGTCTGGAGTGCCGAGACAATCATCATAGCACCACCCACTGCGCAATGCCTGACACATGGAGCAGTGGGTGGTGCGGAGGTGAGATGGCTTGCATGGCAAGTATAACACAGTCATGCTTAAATGATTATTGGTGATTCGAATGAGTTCCAAACATCCCTAATACAGTATTGCAAATTTAATCCACACATCATATACTAAAATCAGGATAGTGAATATCATCCAAATTGAGATAGAGCATGAAGGGGTGAGTACGATGAAGAAGGATTTCTGGAAGACCGCACTGGCGCTTACGGCGGCCGCACCCATCGCAGTGCTTGGACCGACAGCGCTGGCTGCGCAGCAGACGACGCAGTACAAGTATTACCCGACGGTGGTTGTGGTCAACGACGTGCCGCAGAGTACGCCGGAGCATATTGTCGCGCCGGATCCATTCGGTGGCGGCAATGGGCAGGCGACGTCGTTCTTGCCGATCTATTACGTGGATAAGGCCCTGGCGCAGCTCGGGATCCGCGCGGAGTGGAACGGC
>NZ_BAAJPH010000095.1:0-285 GCF_057538885.1 Alicyclobacillus sp. CIJ1
GCGGAATGGCTAAAGTCAAGTTGCTCCTCAACTATAGCATGTCTTCCGTAGATTCTCCAACAGCGCATCCTGATTGCCTGTCATTTGGCAAATGGTTAGAGAGCTCCCAATCTACCAATTGAGAAAAGAGATGGAGCCTTATGACACCTATCTGGAGAACGATTCTCAATGATGCGCTGTCGTCGTCCTTTTCTATCGGTGTAGCAGTTGTTTTATCACGATGGGGGGATAAACGCATGAAGAACAAGGTGAATATTCATCTGCTTCGTAAACAAGTCATCGAAC
>NZ_BAAJPH010000096.1:0-285 GCF_057538885.1 Alicyclobacillus sp. CIJ1
GCGGAATGGCTAAAGTCAAGTTGCTCCTCAACTATAGCATGTCTTCCGTAGATTCTCCAACAGCGCATCCTGATTGCCTGTCATTTGGCAAATGGTTAGAGAGCTCCCAATCTACCAATTGAGAAAAGAGATGGAGCCTTATTACACCTATCTGGAGAACGATTCTCAATGATGCGCTGTCGTCGTCCTTTTCTATCGGTGTAGCAGTTGTTTTATCACGATGGGGGGATAAACGCATGAAGAACAAGGTGAATATTCATCTGCTTCGTAAACAAGTCATCGAAC
>NZ_BAAJPH010000097.1:0-364 GCF_057538885.1 Alicyclobacillus sp. CIJ1
AATATGAGAGGGAGCAACTACGGGCACAGAAGGTGGGGCTTCTCGTGGATCTTCTCTTGGGCTTTGAGGATCGGTTGTCAGATGACGCGGTGGAACGCATCGTGACGACTGTGGCGGATGTGATGCTGGACAAGCATTGATAAGGTGGGGAAATTGAGAGTTTATCGTTTTGTTGTGTTGGTGGAATCCGAATCATTTGAATGTTCCTTAAAATCATCCGATCCCACCCACCGAAAATCCGGCAGGTGGGAGCGCGCGGAATGGCTAAAGTCAAGTTGCTCCTCAACTATAGCATGTCTTCCGTAGATTCTCCAACAGCGCATCCTGATTGCCTGTCATTTGGCAAATGGTTAGAGAGCTCCCA
>NZ_BAAJPH010000098.1:0-957 GCF_057538885.1 Alicyclobacillus sp. CIJ1
AATATGAGAGGGAGCAACTACGGGCACAGAAGGTGGGGCTTCTCGTGGATCTTCTCTTGGGCTTTGAGGATCGGTTGTCAGATGACGCGGTGGAACGCATCGTGACGACTGTGGCGGATGTGATGCTGGACAAGCATTGATAGTTAAGAAGGATAGACGAGTGGCGCACTCGAATTCACGCAATGTTTCAATCTCTTTCGAGGAGGAGCAAACATTGCGTGGAGATGTCATCAGCGGATTACTCAGTTTCTTGTCAAGCGGAGTATATTCATACACATTATACAGAATTAAAGGTGTGAGTAAGGTGAAGCAAGAAGCCAATAAGAAAATATTCGAAACCTTCATTGAGCCTGGATACGAGGTCCTCCGACCGTATGTCTATGAGGTGAGTAATCGAGTGGGCGTGTTTCTTAAGAAGCGCGAACTGCTCGAAGATCGGTACCAAGTTCGGGACAAGATGCTCGATGTTTTTAGAACCAGTACACCCGAAACAGCGCGAGAATGGTATCTTGCGTTCGCTGCTTTAGATCTAGAGGACAATAAAGACCAAAGGAAGTGGATTCGACTTTGTGAAAGGCTGGCGAATGCCTGCTTGTCCTATCAAAGGAATCCTGGAAAATATAGAACACCTTTCTCATCTTGGGAAATTGCTATCCTGCAAACTCGCCAAGAAACCCCAAATGAGTACTCGAGATGGATCATCACACTGTGGAAAGTTGGAACTTGGCTGAGTGTTGCTGGGGTTGACATCATCTATCTTTTTGTTTTGTTAGCAACAATCGCATTGATTTTAGTTTTCTTAAAAATCGTCTGACCCCACCCACCGAAAATCCGGCAGGTGGGAGCGCGCGGAATGGCTAAAGTCAAGTTGCTCCTCAACTATAGCATGTCTTCCGTAGATTCTCCAACAGCGCATCCTGATTGCCTGTCATTTGGCAAATGGTTAGAGAGCTCCCA
>NZ_BAAJPH010000099.1:0-291 GCF_057538885.1 Alicyclobacillus sp. CIJ1
TGGACGGGCAGGAAGAGATCCCGGTGGTGCGTGAGACAGGCGTTTTGCGTTTGGCCCTCGTGGGTAAGGACGAATATGCACGCGCGATCCAACGGTGGGTGGCGCACGAGTTGATGCCAAATGCCACGGATCCAAAAGTCGCTAGGCTGGAATATGAGAGGGAGCAACTACGGGCACAGAAGGTGGGGCTTCTCGTGGATCTTCTCTTGGGCTTTGAGGATCGGTTGTCAGATGACGCGGTGGAACGCATCGTGACGACTGTGGCGGATGTGATGCTGGACAAGCATTGAT
>NZ_BAAJPH010000100.1:0-660 GCF_057538885.1 Alicyclobacillus sp. CIJ1
GTCAAGGGCGTCCAAGAGGGACGAGCGAAGCGCCCCTTGACGGAGCGTGACGGAGGTCGATAAAGTTCGCCAAGGGTCAAAGCCGACAATGTCACACATGAGACACGCACGGCGAAATTCCACCACTTGACGGGACACTACCAATTTCCTGCTGATTTTTAACCTAATTCCTCATCGTAAAGGAAAAAGCGTATCGGATGGCCTCATGATCATCGCACTGCTATACAACATGTAATTTTTACCACCTGATCATCCATGTAAGGAATGATCTTTGAATAGCCCGCATCGTCGGGCTTTTGTTTTGCCCTGCACCCACCGTTCTATTGGAAGGAGCGATCTGGTTTATGCAACAAACCTGGGCGGTCTTTGCGAATGGCACGCAGGTGCGTGTGTTTTGGGTTGATGGCGAACCATTGTTCGACGCTGTTGGCGTGTGTGAGGCCGTAGGATTGCACAAGGTGGAAAAGGCACTCCGAAGATTGGACGACGATGAGAAGGACACGTTGATTGTCGAAGGTCTGGACGGGCAGGAAGAGATCCCGGTGGTGCGTGAGACAGGCGTTTTGCGTTTGGCCCTCGTGGGTAAGGACGAATATGCACGCGCGATCCAACGGTGGGTGGCGCACGAGTTGATGCCAAATGCCACGGATCCAAAAGTCG
>NZ_BAAJPH010000101.1:0-21427 GCF_057538885.1 Alicyclobacillus sp. CIJ1
GGCGCGCGTGCCGCGATACAGCTTTCACAATGTCATGCTGATTTACGCCCAACGCCCGAACGCGTCGTGCGTCATGGGCTACAAGAAGTGGCAGGAGTTCGGGCGTCACGTCATGCGCGGCGAGCGGGGCATCAGCATCCTGACGCCGGTGATCAAAAAGCTCCCGAAGGAGGACGAGCACGGCGAGCCGATGCTTGACGAAAATGGCGAGCCGATCTTGGAGCAAAAGATTGTGGGTTTCAAGACGGTGACGGTGTTCGACATCTCGCAGACGGACGGCGCGCCGATTCCGGTGCTGGATGAGCGAATCGAAGGCGATCGGCATGTGGAGCTCCGAGATCGGTTGATGCGTGTGATTCGAAGCAAAGGGATCCCGATCTCTTACGAATCCCGTCAGCGACTGCACGGCGCGAATGGTGTCTACCACTTAGAGGACCGAAAGATCAGCCTGTCCGACGGGCTGTCGCCGGATCAGGAGGCGAAGACGCTGATCCACGAGTACGCGCACGCGCTGATGCATGCCGATTTCGATGATCGGTTCACGGTTGTCGAAGGCACAGGGCCATCACCCGAGCGTCAGCAGATGGAGATCGAGGCGGAGGCGGTCGCGTACTGCGTGGCGTCGGCGTTTGGATTCGACACCAGTGACTACTCGGTGAGTTATGTATGGGCGTGGTCCGGGGGAGACAAGCGCAAGTTGCGTGCGAGCCTCGAGCGGATCACCAAGACGGCTCAGAAGATTATCGAGGAAATCGAGCACGCTCCGTCTAGCCAGCAGCGATCGGCATCGTCCCCGGCTTCTTCACTCACACGGGTGCAAGGCCGTGCGATGGAGAATGGGCAGCCGGTGTTTCGTGATTATGGGGTGAACGAGCTCATCTCGCACGCTCAATCCGGTGAGGTGGCGATTGAGACCAAGCGGTACAAGTTGAATGGCCGCGAGATCGTGGCGGGCGAAGGCGGAGGTGTTGCATCGTTCACCGCAGGCGGTGACTACGGTACGCTGGAAACGCGTGATGGCAAGCTGATCTTGCGGACGCAGGTGCGTGGCGAACCAGCGGAGGTCGAGATCGATCCTCAGGATGTGAGGATGGTGACGTTGCTCTGAGAGCCAAAACAACTCCGCCGCGCCAACCGTGACGGGGTGGACGCGGCGGAGTTGTGTACACACGTGTCGCGAGCGGGTAATTGAGCTTGCGCTCGAATCGAGTGTAAAACATCACCATGTACACGTCAATCGAAAGGGTCTGAGGAGGAAACATACGGCGTGTTGATGCGAGACATTCCGCTTTACACGCTTTCGGAAGTTGATCGACTGGTCGGCGTTATGCCTGGGACCGCAAGTCGATGGTTACGACGTTCACGCACGGACGGCGTATCGTTTGAAGAGTTGATTGAGGTCCTGATTGTGAGCGTCTTCAGAAAGCAGGGCTTGTCGTATCGGGACATACGGAGCATGAATGCCGAGTGTGAGAAGACGCTTCGGATTTCATGCCCTTTCACAAGTTGGGCGTTCCGAACATGCGGAGCGCAGGTTCTAATGGAGATCAAAAGGGATTTCCCTTGGAAGAACGCATTAGAACCCATTTTCGTCCATTTAGACTATGACGAGGGCCGAGTATCTGCGTGGTGGCCTCTCGGGCGCAGTGCTGGAATTCGAATAGCGCCTGAATGGGGCTTCGGTCGTCCGGTGATCGCCCGTCGAGGCATCCGAACCGACATTCTTCAGGAACGTCGAGAAGCGGGCGACAGTATTGCTGATATCGCCGGGGACTATGGGCTCACACCGGCGGAAGTCGAAACGGCACTGCATTTCGAGGAGTGTTACATGAAAGGCGTCGCCAACACTAGCTTGTTCTGAACACCACAAGAATTTCCTCAGCGACGCGCTTGGCGTGAGGATGTTGGTTCCCAACGTTTCTTGGTGCCTTCACGGAGACAATCGTCGCACCTTGATAGAGAGATTCCGTTTCAGGCGTGCGGTGGTTCGAGATCGCCACGGTCACACCACGGCGAGCGAGCTCACGCGCACATTCAGCCAGCGCCATGTGGTCGTGCCACGAGAAGCTTCCCGGTGCGTATTCGGTGAAGTTCGCCGTGTTGGACAGTGGCACATAGGGCGGATCACAGTAAACGACGTCGCCAGGGCGCGCCTCGGACATCAGATCGCGAAAGTCGGCGTGGATGAACGTGGCGCGCTTGGCGTGTTCGGCAAACAGGCGCATCTCTGCTTCTGGGAAGTAGATTCTCGTCCGATAGCCGAACGACGTGTTGAAGTGGCCGCGGCGGTTGTAGCGCGTAAGGCCGTGGATTCCGTGGCGGTTGAGGTACACAAAGAGCGTCGCTTTACGCCACGGATCCATCGTGCTGTTGAACTCGTCCCGGAGTTCGTAGTAGCGATCGGGCGTATTGTTCTCAGGCACGAACAGCGCGCGGCAGGCGTCGATGAAGACGTCGCCGTAAGCCTGGAGTGTTTGATGTACTAGGATCAGGTCTTCGTTGACGTCACCAATCAGGTATTCGGGATAGTCGGTGTTGAAAAACACCGAACCCGCGCCGACGAAGGGCTCGATCAGCCGACGGCCGGGCGGCAGGAACGCGCGCAGGGCGGAGATGATGTGGGATTTGCCGCCGGGCCATTGGAGATAGGAGCGACGGACGGTCATGGACTGCACCTCCATCTGGGAGGGGGATGGAGGGCAAAGCAAGGGAGGCGATCACATGTCGTTCGAGCAAACTCTTCTGCAAGAATGGGTTCTACAGATGTTGGAAAATGCGCGCCGACATCAGCGGAAACGAGCGCGCCAACCATCTAACGATTACGAGCGTGGCGCGGTGAAGGCGTACTATGAAATGCTGAAATCGTTGCGAAACACGCTTGAGACGTTTGGTCAGGACTTTCGCGTGTATGGACTGGATGTTGATCTGGAGGAAGAACTGCTAAGTCTACGGCGGATTGGGCGGCGAGAGCTGCGCCGAAGCATTCGCGATGTGGCGGGCGCGTGGAAGGAGCATGAACAAGAGATTCGAGAAGAATTGAAAGAAATTTTGGGCCGCGAGTGGTAAGCGACGTAACTCGCGGCTTGTTTGTCGTACAATCCACCCATCGGTGGAGACAAATCCACTCGTATGGGAGGAATCCATGATGCCCGCCGTTCGCTATCCCGAAAATCCCCTGATCACTCCTCACGACGTCCCACCCTCTCACCCCGACATGAAGGTCATCGGCGCGTTCAACGCGGGCGTGGCGCGGTACCAGGGAGAGACGATCCTCGTGCTGCGCGTCGCGGAACAGGCGGTCGCCGATGACGACACTGTGGGCGTCCCCATCTACAACGCGGAACGGAAGTCTGTCGAAGTCCATCGCGTCAGTCGGAAAGATCCACGCTTCGACTTGTCGGATCCCCGCGCCGTGCGGCGCAGGGACACGTTCGAACCCATTTGGCTCACGTCCATGTCGCACCTACGGCTGGCGCGAAGCCGCGACGGTCGGCATTTTACGGTGGAGGAACAGCCGTTTCTCGCTCCTGAGACGCCTTATGAGGCCTTCGGCGTGGAAGATCCGCGGGTTGCGGAGATCGACGGCGTCTTCTACATCACCTACACCGCCGTATCAGAGTACGGCATCGCGGTGGGGCTCGCGGCAACGCGAGATTTTCGCGAAGTCCAGAGGTTCGGACTCATCCTGCCGCCGGAGAACAAGGACGTGGTGTTGTTTCCGGAACGCATCGGCGGTCGGTACTATCTGCTGCATCGACCCGCGCCCAAGAGCATGGGTGATCTGGACATCTGGCTTGCGTCGTCGTTGGATTTGGGGACCTGGGGTCGGCATCAGCGGTTGATGGGCAGAAGACCCGGTATGTGGGACGGCGCGCGTGTCGGAGGCGGCGCAGTGCCGATTCGGACAGACAAGGGCTGGTTGGTGTTGTATCACGGAGCAAACGAACGGAACGAGTACGCGATGGGGGCGTGCTTGCTCGATTTGGAGGATCCGTCGAAGGTCATTGCACGGTCGACAGAGCCGATTCTGAAGCCCGAAGCGCCTTATGAACTCAACGGCTTCTTCGGTGGCGTGGTGTTCTCGTGTGGCGCATGGGTCGAAGGGGACGTTGTGCATCTTTATTACGGGGTATCGGACGAGGCGATGGCGGGAGCGGACCTGTCGATGGGAGACATCTTCGAGGCACTCACTGGCGTGGATTCTATGAATCCAGTGACGATTTAGAGGAATGTTAGTAGACTATAGGTAGGCACCACCTTGGGGGTCACTCCCTGCCCGTTTCTCACGACGGGGAGGGGGTGGGGTCATGGACGTAATCAGCACATACTGCAATTGCTGATCCAATCCGGATCGTTGCTGGTATCGCTGTTGACGTTCGTATTGACCCTGGTTCTTGCTCTGAAACGCAAGTAGACCGCCCCCATTGGTTCGCCTACAACAGAGAGATACGTCGCTATTAGTTCATTAACTTCGTGCGTAACGACGCAAGGTCACGCCATCCGTAAGCAGACTCGTACAGGTGTTGGTTCCCAATCTCAACGGTCTTATTTCGGACTAATTGTCCACCCAGCGACTCATAAAAGAGACGAGACGGATTGTCACTCAGCACCCATACCATCAACCCATGAAAGTTGTTGGAAGCCAGATGAGAAACAACGTGTCCGAAGAGTCGTTTACCAATTCCTTTCCGTTGATATTCCTGGAGAATGTAAATCGCATACAATTCCCCGTCATAATCGCAGTCGCCAGAACGTTCGGGACCGCCATCCGCAAAACCGATGATCTGCCCTACCTCATTTTCGGCAACGAACATGGCATATTCAGCGGGATTTTTCGCAAAACGGTTTCGCCATCGTTCTTCACTTCTGTCATAGGACAGACTTTCTAGGAACTCCTCCTGTACGATTCCTTTGTAAGTGGTTCTCCAACTGTCAACGTGAACTTTTGCAACACCTGCTACATCGTCGGGAACCGCTTTTCGAATCGTCCAATTAGTGCCCATGAAATTACCTCCGTGATGCAGCGCCGTGTTCAAATTCGAATCGAAACCCGTGGGGCGGTCTCTTGCCTGCAAGTACTATTACGGGCAGGGACACTGCCCAGGCGTCGGTGCCCGAGCGTCGGAGCCGCGAACTCCGGCGCTCTTTTCAGTTTTAGTGTACCATATTGCGGATATTCGACAATGTGCCATCTGCCCTGCACTGCCCCCACAAGTGGGGTGAGTCGTTTCGATGGACACGGTGGTGTTTGCTGCAAATTCGGGTGACCAGGACGCCTTCACGACGCTCTATCACGAGTTTCGCAGCAAGCTGCGACATTGGACGAAGAAATATTGGATCCCGGGTGCCGACCGAGACGACGTGATGCAGCATGCACTGATTGGCCTGTGGGAGGCCGTACGGGACTACGACGGGCGCGTGCCGTTCCTCGCGTTCGCAAAAATGTGCGTTCTCCGCGAGGTGCAGGCGGTGCTCCGGATGGCGCGGCGGCAAAAACACTACTGGCACTTGACGGCGCTGTCACTAGATCGGGAGTGTCCTTGGATCGACGACGAGGACAAGACGGTGCGGGACGTGTATGTCGATCGTGCAGCACCGAGCGTCGAGGATATAGTGCTGGATGAAGGACTTCGCGACGATGCTACGGCGGATGAACTCGTGCAGTGGGCTGAAGAGCATTGGGGACTGCGATTCACGGAACTGGAACGCGATGTGTTGAGACTTCGGCTCGAGGGCTACTCGTATGCGGAGATCGAGCGGCGCATTGGGCGAGGGCATAAGTCGATTGGCAACGAAATCCAGAGGGTAAGAAAGCGGGTGAGAAAGGCACTTGAGGCGAGAAAATTGACGTTCGCCTGATCAACTCGTCTTGATGTGTTCGTCCGAAACGACAACGCCATGAGGAAGTTGTCCAAGAGTTAAGCATCAATTTTGTCCTGCACTCCCCCAATATCTGAGGGGGTGTTTTTGTGAAGCCGGAGCTTCAAGCTCAGTTGGACAAACTCTTGGAACTGCGCGATGGTTGGCTGGACGGCGAGGGCCGTGCGCCGAATAAGCAGCGGCTGAAACGCTTGTTTCGGATGCTGGACACGTTCTACCCGTCGCGACTTCCGGTTCCGTATGTGTATCCGACGCCAGATGGCAATGTGCGGCTTGAGTGGGACATCGTCAGGACGGAATGGTCGATGGAAGTGGATCTCAACACGTACCGTGGCAAACTGCATGGGTTATGGCTGGATTCGGGTCAAGACGTTGAGGCCGATTACAACGTGGCGCTTCATTCGGATCGTGAAAGGTTGTTCTTCAAACTGTGGAGACAACAGTTGTTCGAGGAGGCAAATCAATATGCAAGACGACGAGCAGACGATGGACAAATTTCATAAACGCATTGCCGATTTGGCCGGGGAATTGGTATACTTTCAATATAGTAGGAGGCTGAACCCCATCTTGGTTCGGTAGCATGCCCGTTGCATGTGCAATCCTATCATAGGGTTTGGAATTCTCCAAACGCCCTCCCAACGCTGTGGAGGTATCGGGACTGAACCCGAGCCAGACTCGGTAGTAGGCCCCAATCGGCCCGGTGTTTCGCGAGCATCGGGCCTTTATCATGCCCACGTAGCTCAACAGGCAGAGCAGCCGCCTTGTAAGCGGCCGGTTGCAGGTTCGAGTCCTGTCGCGGGCTTAGCCTGTAGACGCATATGGATGTGTGTGGTACGATAATCATGAACATAGCAGGAGGGTTAACCCCTCCTGCGACGGGTTTGTGGCTTCCCCGCCTTTCGGTAGCGCGCGAGGCGGGGATTGCCGTTTAAGGCCCGCAGGATGTCTGTGAACGCGTGCCCGATTCGGGCAAGGCTCCAGCCCACCGCTACGAGCACCACAGCAATGTGTTGCCACATCCCTCTCACCCCCTTCCTACGAAGGGGGTGCCCAAGAGAGGTTTCCCTCCCAAGACAAGCCTATCACGAAGGTCCCAGACTTTCAATAGAATTTGGATGATGTGCTTTATTGACCCATATACAGGTTGAAATTAGAATTGAAGCTAAAATTGCGTTAGGGAGGGGCGTGTGCATGGGCGTGCATACCGTGTTTGTATACGGCACATTGCGGAAAGGCCAGTCCAATCGAGCGGTGATGGAACCGTATCTGGTGGCGGACCTGGGCGAGGGTCAGATCCGCGGTGCGATGTACGACCTCGGGCCGTTCCCGGCGGCGACGCTGGAGGAGGACGGCGTGGTCACGGGCGAGTGGGTCAGGGTGACGGACGAGGGCCTTGCGCGATTGGATCGTCTTGAGCATTATCCGACCTTTTATGATCGAGTCATTGTCTCGGACACGGTGAATGGGCTTCGGGGCTGGGTGTACTGCATGGCGAAGCGCAAAGTGGACGGGTACGCGAGAGTCGAGAATGGGGACTGGGTAGCGCATCAAGCGCAGCAAGCGGCCGTTCGATGAACATTCGCGGCGACCGTATAATCTCAGAATGTGGTTTTTGTCTTACAAACCCCCTCTAAGTAGAAAGGGGGTTTTTCTTTATGTATGTGTCCGACACCACGATGCAGGAACTGATCGAGGAGTACCGTGCTCATCGTCGTCTGCTCTTGGCGCAGTTACGGGAGATGGATCGTTCGGCTCGGGAGCGTCAACGGGTGTTCCAGCGCATCAGGTCGATGTCCTGGCCGAAGTGGATGCGGCTGGGCCTTGAGCAGTGCGCGGGCTGTTGGCAGTGCTAAGAACTATGCGGTTCGTTGGGGCGAAGGCCACGATGAGGGTGGTTAAGGATGACAGAGCTTGAGATCTTGGCACTGAGACTGGCCTGCAAAGCGCGGATCGAAAGGGACGGAACCGTCACAGTGCCGTTGGACGACGTGATCACATTGCGGCGTGTGCTCGTTGACGAGATGATGAGCAAATTGACTGCGATGGGATGGACAGAGTCTGCTCGAGAAGACGGTCGCGTGGTGATTTTTAGCAAAGGCGGGCGAGAGGTGTGGCTTCTGCTTGATCCCACCTTTGGAGACTGGGGGATTCGCATGTCGGAGGCGATTCGGGAATTGATGTGGGGCTAACCGCCGCCGAGCGACTGTGCGCTCAGGCGGCGGTCGCTTCAGAAATCAGGAACTCGTCGAAGTGGAAGAGGTCGACGTCGATGTGGTGGTCGGCGTTCCACCAAGGTCGATGATGGCACGCCTCAGTTCGTTCTCCAGACGATTTTCCAGCGACCAGACTTGAGCCAACTGCGAACTGGTCGGACTTGAAGCGTTCTCGACTGTGCTCAGATCGTTACTGAAGTTCGTGTAGTCGGTTGAGATCTGCTGTTCGAGGTTCGACAGCGAGTCGGTGCTCCGAAGTTGGCTCTCGGCCTGTTGGATCTCCTGCTCAATCTGCTGGATCGTCTGCTGCGCGTTGCTGACGCTGGTGGCGCTTTGCAGGTTCGAGATGTCCGTTTGCAGTTCGGAGATCAGGTTCGTAATCGCGCTGGGCAATGTGGAGGTGTTCGACGAGCTTGGCAGTAGGGACTCATATTGCTGGTACAAGGTGTTGACGATCGACGCGTTGGCTTCGACTTGTTGGAGCGAAACCGCACGGCTCGGGATCCGGTCGAACGGCGCACGATTGGTGAAGTGCATGCCGCCGCGCGTAGCTGCGAAAGCGGTGGGAGCGGCGAACGAGACAACGGTGCCAAGCGCAAGCGCTGCGGTTGTGCCGATTGCAAGGATTCGTTTACGCATGATCAATCAGCCTCCTTACGAAGTTTTCTTCGTCGTGCTGGGTTTTGTGCCTGGATGGCCAAACGGCATCATGTGCTTGCCTTCGACGAAGTTCTTGACCATGGTTGGCAGGTTCGATTCCATTCGGCTCGCCATCGTGCTTGAAATCTTGCCACTGGTTTCCTCCGTCTTGATGTAGCCCTTCATCTCGGTCTCCAGTTTTGCGATGAGCTTGGCTTCAGAGATCTTGCGCGCTGCCGCGACACTCGCGACGGTTTTACCGCTCTTGAGGTCGGCCTGAAGGGTGGAAACGGAAATACCAAGATCTTTGGCCGCCTGAGTCATCATCTCTTGTCCGAGCATCGGGCCGTGGAAACTGCCCGGCGGAAACGGACGGTGGGACGAAGTCGACGTGTGGCTGGTTGTTGAGTTGGTGGCTGCAAGAACCGTGTCGCCTGATACGCCGAGGAACGTCAAGACCGCCAACGACGCCGCGGCATAGGCCAATCCGTGTCGTCTCTTCATTATTGGATGCCCCTCCTATGTCGAGGAAAATCTATCCGCTATCAAAGTACGGGATAGGTATTGAAACTCCATTGAAATGTCCGTCGCGACATGTCGTGATGTTTGTATCGATGTGATGGACGTGTTCGAAGATGACTTTTGTGGAAGACGGCGAAAAAATGCCCTGCATCGCAAGGTTAAGATGCAGGGTACAAGAAGGGGGTGCATAACTAAATCAACCGACCGCTTCACAACCGCCAGTCTACATGAATTATGCGACATGTTCGATAAAAAACAACCCCCGAACATCGTTTCGCCCCGACCTTGGACGGTAAGGTCGGGGCGAAACGAAGGAGCGAATCGTGGCCAGCCTGAGGTTAGCACGTTCCGTCGCAATAACAGTATAGACCACAGTGTAAGTCGAAACTTGTCGTAGACTGGCGAAGTTTTGGTTCGAACATGTCAACATCCCTGCACCGCCGCCCCGGCGCGCAGGGATGTTGAGTGGAAGAATCGGGGTATGGCCGACCGCTTGCCATCGCGTCGCCAGCTTACTTCGATACGTCATCCATCAAGGGAGTGCCAACCCTTACACCCAACTTCGCTCCGGTTCCCGCATCCATAGGGGGCACAGCCTCAGGAACCGGAGCCGTGTGAGAAAGGAGCCGAATGCACTTGGAGCATGGCGCGTGTCGGCCTAACCTCAGGTTAGCCCATCTGTAGGTGTCGATCCTTGGAGTGGTCTGTCGAAATCTTGGGTTTGTCGGTCATCAATTGAGTGAACGTTGACTTAGTAACTGTCGAGATGTCTGGCGACGCACCTAATCGTGAGGAAATTCGCGGTCTACGCGAGTTCAGTACAGTGCAACACAATTGTGTCTTTTTGGGGATGGTGAAGATGAAGAAAGTTATAAAAAACTTTGTCTACGCATTCTGTAACACCTTGGTTCCTATCGATGTTGCCGCTGGTTTTATAGAATTGAATTCGTATTTATCACCACGTTTAGATAAAAATGAATTTATGATTTGCACGACTCGAAGTACGTCCTTGTCGAGCGTGAACGGCTCGAACGGCTGGAGCGCGTCGTTGAATGCGCAAGAGACATCGCTCTTTCCGCGCCTGAGTTCTTCGACCCGCGATACTACGAGTATCGGGTTAGTGGTGAAGACATGGAAGATCTCATCGCCGCGGTTTGTGAGTTGGCTCAGCAGGACTGGGATTTCACGATTCGCAATGCTGCCGGTGATGAGTGGAGAATCCGTTACCATGCGCAACCGATTCGAGGTATCATTCGCGCTCGGGCACAAGTCCAGGGAGGCGGCTGGGAGTCTGCAATGTGGAACAGACTCGCGCATCGATACGGTTGGGAGCAAGAAACGCCGCCGAACGAGGGCGGCTGTTGGATATGCCATCGCGCCACCGGCGATGATTGGCTGTTCAGCATGGAATACGACTGCCACGTGCACAAGTCGTGTCTTGAGCGTGCCGAGCCGGATGAGGAAGTGGAGCTCATACGCCAGGAACTTGGAATCGAACCACGGACGAACAAGACGAACATTTGATTCGATTCCCAATTACAAACGGCGATGGGTAAACACAAGTGGCTTTTAAACACTACGCCCCCCTGCCTAAAAAGACAAGGGGGGTATCGAAAGGAGCTCAATGACGCCGCCCCGCGTCACCAGCTCGCCTTTATCATAGAATGGACGCTTGCAAAAGTCTATTGGTGTTTTTAAATGTTTTGGTGCTCCCAAAAGAAAACAGGAGCGCCTAATAGAAGATTGGGGGGCTTCTGTCCTTGGTTTGACGATAACGGTACACACCCAAACCAAGGGGGAGGTGAGAAGGAATCGCACGTGACCATACATACAAAACGTACCCTAGTCATACTTCCAGTCTAACACCGAGCCTGAGTCTAGATCGATGGATGAACCTCCTCCGCCTAGACGCAAAGCGACAGGCGGTGGAGGTTCATTGATCGAAGCCGCTCTGCAAACGATACGGGGCGGTTTTTGTCGTGCATTCCACCTCATACTGGGAGGGATGCACATGTCCAAATCGAAGTTGGCCGCATTGCTCACCGCCTCGGCGCTTCTTTTGACGGGATGTTCTACTGCCACGTTGTTAGGCGCTGCAAACGACACAACTCCTGTGAAGCCCAAGCTCACGCCGCAAGAAATCGCGGCCTACAAGGCGGTGCTGTTGTATCCGATTCCTCATAATCACGAAACCATCGAAGATTTTCTCCAAACATTGGGCAACGACGTGGGTGACACAGTGTATCTTCGTCCTTACACGTTTGGTGATACCGTGATTGTCCAGATCCGTTTCGGGCATGACTTCGACATCGACTTCGCCTATCAGAACGGCAAGGTCGAGCCTGCGGATCAGGTGAGCCAAGCGCTGCTTCAGGGCGACGTTGGCGAGGCATTCACGGATGCGATGAGTGCGTACGAGTCGGCGCAGCAGGCTAATGCAAACGGAGGAGAGTTCTTCCCGGTCTTCATTCCGATGGTGGTCGGCGGTGGTGGATATAGCAGCGCAGGTCGCTATAGCGGTGGCAGTGCGGGGCGATTCAGCAGTGCGGGGCGCGTGTCGAGATCCTACAGTGGCCGAGGTGTTTCTAGCACGGCGGGAGGTGACGAATGAATGGAACTCTTTATTGATTACGGCGTGGATCAAGCGGAACATAGTGTTCTGTTTCTGGATAAATCGAAGAGGTGGATTGTCACGTTCTCGAACGGACCGATGAGCGTGCAGGTTACGTTGAGCGAGGCGGAATTGCGGCAAATTGCACGGGATCTATTCAAGGCGCGACGACAACCGAGCAGAAGCTTGTTGGGACGATAGGCGCGATGGTAAGGCGCCGACCTCACGATTCACGCATAGCCCCCACTCTAAATGCGTACACTATGTGCATAATGTACATTCTTGTGCTATGATGCGAGGTGGAGGCGAATGCTGATGAGTACGGTATTGAACGCGACGGACGTGCGCAAGGACTGGGGGCGTTTCATTGACACGGTCGTTCGCAAGGGTCCGCAGCTTGTAAAACGTAACCGCGACAAATTCGCGGTGGTCTCTGTCGAACACTTACGGGCACTTCTGGACGGATATAGGCTGAAGATGGAGATTCATCAAGAGGAAGACGGAACGTATACGGGCACGTTGGACGTATTCGATGTGGTCGCAAACGCACCGACCATTGAAGAACTGAAGGTTGAATTGGCGAAGGAGGCTGTGGAGTACGCCAACGAGTACATGGAGGAGTTCTCGATGTACTTCCATAGTCCCAATCGGAAACGCCACGCCCCGTATGTGTTGAACGTTCTGCTCCAAGACGATTTGGAGGGCGTGGTGGGATTGCTGGATGCCTAGTTGGAAAGACCTCAAGCGGTTCTGCGAGAACGATGGGTGGGAACTGTACAAAGACACAGATCACTACCACTATCGAAAGATTATGCCAGACGGCACAATCAAACGGACCAAGGTGTCAAAGGGAACGGGCGAAATCAAGGGGTATTTGTGGAAGGAAATTCTGAAGAAGCAATTGCAAGTTACACAAGAGTATTTTAACAGCAAAATTTGAACGACCGAGCGCCTGCCTGTCGTCCCGGTAGGGAGATCAGGTGGGCGACTTGTTTGGAGAGCACATATGCGTCCTACACTTCACGCTGGGATGAGGAGGTCGGTCTCATGAGCGAGATGAGCATCCATCGTCTGAAGCCCCACCTGAAGAACGTTGAATACTACGCCGATCTGGATGGGGAGAAGTATGAAGAGCTGAAGCGCAGCATTGAGGCGCATGGGATCCGGGATCCTCTCAAAGTTCTGCCTGACGGGACGATCATCGCCGGTCACCAGCGCTGGCGCATTGCGAAGGAACTGGGGCTTGAGCGGGTTCCGGTCGTGATCTATGACGTTCCGGAGCAGGAGGCGGAATACCTTCTCATTGCCGATAACGAAGAGCGACGCGGAGAAGACCACGACCCGATGCGCAAAGCGCGAAGGGCGAAGTTTTTGGCGGAGTATTGGGGAGTCAAGCATGGCGGGACACGAAATGTTTCGAGTAGCGAAGTACCAAGTCGCCAAATTGGCGACTTGAAAACCCTGAAGGATATTGCTGAAGTGGTGGGAGAAAGCGAACGAACCACGGAACGCTTGCTTAAACTTAACAACCTTATTCCGGAGTTACAAACTCTTGTATCCTCCGGCAAACTTGGTACCAGCGCCGCCGAGCAGTTGGCCTACTTGAGTCCCGAGATTCAACGCAGTCTGTTCGATGCACTGGGAGAGGAAATCGCAAACCGTACGTTCGCAGAGACTAAGGAATTGCGGCGGAGACTTGAAGAGGCCGAACGTCGCGACCAGGAAACGGCGCGGTTGCAGGCGGAACTCGCGGAGTTACGCGAGCAAGGGCGCGAGGAAGATCGTCAGAAGATCGAGCAGTTGGAACGTCGAATTCGGGACCTCCAGGCTCAAAGTTGGCGCGTGGTCACGCTGGAGCAGGAGCTGACCGCGTTGCGGGAGCGCGGTCGAAAAGAAGACCGCGAGCGAATTGCCGATTTGGAGCGGGAGATCGAGGAACTCAAGAATCGGCCTGTGGAGCGCGTCGAGGTGGTGCCGGATTCGGTTCAGCAGGAGATCGAGGCGTGGAAGCGGCGGGCGGTGGAGATCGAGCAACAAAAACGCGAACTCGAATCGAAGTATCAAGCGACTGAGCAGTTGCTGGCCAGGTACGAACAAAAGATCCAGGAGTTACGCCAAGGCGCGCCGGTCGTACAATTCCAAGTGCCACCCGCGCTGCAAAAGATCGAAGATGAACACGAGGCTCGCGCTCAACGTCGCAAACTCTATACGAAGCTGGAACGCGCGGTCATGGATATTTGGACGGTCTGTCATCAAACGGGCGGCGAGGTGGACTGGATTGTGGACGAGTTCTATCGACAGCAACGAGTCGGGCCGAACGGCATGGACGGGTTTGAGGAGGTCAGCGCGTTTCTGGCCAAAATTGTCGACGCACTTCACGCCATTCAGCGACCGAGACTGCTGAAATAGCACATGGGACATATCGGCGGCGTTCCCGGGGGCATCGGGATCGTCGCCGTTTTGTTTTGTCCTGCAACTCCCCATCTGGTGAAAGGGGTGTGTTCGCCAGATGGCGCAAGGACAAGAGCAAATGCTGGTGTATCCAATGGAGATGTTGCAGGAGTTGTCCTATCGCATCACCTTCACTGACAAGAAGACCGGGAAGCAGAACCGCGATCTCGTGGAGCCGTATGCACGCAGGGTGTTCACGCCCGAGAAGGGATGGAACGCGTTCTACAACGACTATTACTGCACAGCGCTGCGCAGGATACGAGTCTTAGGCAGGAAGGTTCGGGCGATGGTGCCGTATCGGCAACAAGGCGCCAAGTTCGCGCATGCGACGTTGCCGTTTGCCGACTTGGAGACGTTGGTCAAGCAGAAGCAGTATTTGGAGACGATGATTGCGGCGTTCATGGACGAGGCAAAGTACATTGACGACCTGATCGCCTATCAAGTCCAGCACGGCAAACCTGCGGGCGTATTGGTGGACGGCAGGATTGCGGATTTGCTGGATGGGCAACAGCCCGTTTCGTTAACGATGTAAACCGCGGTCGGAGGGACGAGAAATGAACAAGGACATGGAGTCTGTGATTTTGGAATTCCATCAGAAGGCGTATGAGTTGGTACGGGCGCATGCTGATGCCACCGAAGAGGAGATCGCCAAACTTGGGGAGCCTCTTGTAGACGAATACTTTCGCAAACTGCTGGATACGGATCCGCTGACCCACTATGCGCAACTGGAGTACATGCGCAGTTTGACGGAACGCGCGCGGGTGGAGCTCGAATACATCGTGTGGTACCTGGAGCACAAGGATCGCATTCCATCGGATGTGGAACCGTTGTATTCTGATTTTCTTGCGATGTTCGAAGAGCGCGGGTGGGACTTATCGCGGATTCGATGGCTGTTGGAACAGTTGGAGAACGAGATTGACGAGATCGATGTCGAGACTCGACGTTTTCTGGATGCGCATAACCAACAGCTTACGCAGATGCTGCTCGATGATCGCGTCTACGACTTTGTCAAGAAGATGCTGAAGAAGAGGAACATTATGGTTTAAATATTTATAAAATGGTAAACTGAGATTGGCACCAACCTTTGTCAACCACCTCACGGCTAAAGCCGGGGGCTTGCGATGAGCAGGCCCGTCAATCGCACTATAGCATGATGCCGTGAGCCAAAAGGCTCGAGGTTGACCAGCCTCAGCCAGGGCCGTAGGGCCATCGGGCTACGTTATCTCGGTCATGACACCCTGGAGTGCGCGAGCCAGCTCTAGGCCCTGTCGCGGGCGGTTAAACAGGCGTACGGGGGTCGAAGCCAGTGCCGCTCGCATGACAAGCCGGGATAACATTGGCGAGGCTCACGTAACCGCCATATGGCGAGATGGAGGTAACTCTTATGAAACAGAATCGCGTTCTGGTGTTGGACACCAACCGAAGACCGCTCATGCCGTGCCATCCGGCGCGCGCGAGGCAACTGCTCAAAGCGGGCAGAGCATCCGTGTTCCGGCGGTATCCATTCACGATCATTCTGCATGATCGTGACGGCGGCGACGTTCAACCAACGCAACTCAAACTTGCACCTGGTTCAAAGACCACAGGCGTGGCGCTTGTTGCGGAATTTCAGCGCGGGAAGACGGTTGTGTGGGCTGCCGAAGTTCAGCATCGCGGCGATCAGATCCGACAGGCGCTGTTGAGAAGGCGAATGTTGCGTCGAGGTCGCCGATATCGCAAGACCCGTTATCGCAAACCGCGCTTCGACAATCGTCGACGGCCAGAAGGCTGGCTTCCGCCGAGCCTGATGAGTCGGGTGCACAACATCGAAACGTGGGTCACGCGCCTACGGCGTTGGGCACCGATCGCACATCTCTCGATGCAATTGGTGAGTTTCGACACGCAAAAGCTCCAGTACCCGGAGATCAGCGGCGCGGAATATCAGCAAGGCACACTTTACGGGTACGAAGTTCGGGAGTACCTGCTGGAGAAGTGGGACCGCAAGTGCGCGTACTGCGGCGCTGAGAATGTGCCGCTTGAAATTGACCACGTGATTCCGCGTTCTCGCGGTGGATCTGATCGCGTATCGAATCTGGTGCTTGCCTGCCACCGATGCAATCAAGCAAAGGGTAATCGGCCTGTGGAGAAGTTCTTGGACCATGACCAAGAACGGCTGCATTGGATTCAGGCGCAGTTAAAGGTTTCGCTTCGCAATGCTGCGGCGATGAACGCTACGCGATGGGCGGTGTATCGTCGGCTGAAGGCTACTGGGTTGCCTGTTGAAGCCGGAAGCGGCGGTCGGACGAAATACAACCGATTCTCGCAAGGTTATCCAAAGGCAAAGTGGATTGATGCAGCCTGCGTCGGAGAGTCTGGGCAGCACGTTCGTCTGGATACACAGATGCAAGTTCTCACGATTGTGGCAAAGGGCCATGGGAAGCGACAACGCTGCATGACAGACAAATACGGATTCCCGAGAAGCCACGCACCGTCTTCGAGAACGTACATGGGTTTCCGCACAGGCGATCTGGTACAGGCGCATATCCCGCGAGGGAAGTACGCAGGGACACATGTCGGGCGCATAGTCATTCGTCATAGACCGAGCTTTAGATTGAATGGATTCGATGTGCATCCCAAGTATCTTACAATCCTGCAGCGAGGCGATGGATATGCGTACGCGATGGAATGATTCCGGCGCCTCCTCCCCACGGCTAAAGCCGGGGGCTCCCAGCGCCGTACAGGTTAGTGGCACTGATCACCTTGCTGAAACGCAAGTAGCCGCTCCCAACGGTTAACGCCCTTGGGACGGCTACTTGCCCGCAACACGAATACGGGCAGGGGCAACGCCCGAGGCGTTGGTGCTCGGGAGTCGGTGTTGGCCGCACCGGCTCCTGTTTTCATGTTTAGTCTACCATAAGGTCAATATACCTGGAAGGCTTGACCGAAGTGGAGACTTGGAGACTTGCCCTGCAAGCCACGCACGATCAGGAGGATGATGCGTGGTGAACATGGTGAGCCTTTGCAGTGGTGTCGGGTGCATCGATTTGGCGGCTTCGTGGTTTGGGATCCGGACAGTCTTGTTCTGTGAGATTGACCCTTATTGCCAAAAGGTGCTTCGGAAGCGTTTCCCAGATGTTCCGATCATCGCGGACATCCGGGATGTGACTGCGGAGAAGGTGCGTGAGGTGACGGGACTTGACCAGATCGACATCGTTTGTGGAGGGTGGCCCTGTCAGCCGCACAGCGTGGCCGGGAAGCGATTGGGCGCTGAGGACGAACGGGATCTTTGGCCCGAGTTCCGGCGAGTGCTTCGCGATCTTAGGCCCCGATGGTTCGTGGGCGAGAATGTGCCAGGGATCTTGTCAACTGATGCTGGACGGTTCTTTGGAACCGTTCTCCGGGACCTGGCCGAAATCGGGTTTGATGTACGATGGGGCGTGCATGGCGCATGTGACGTGGGTGCGCCGCATCGACGGGAGCGAGTGTTCTTGCTGGCCTACGCCGATGAAAAGTGACGTTGAGGGAGGGCGCACTTTGCCGTTGGGGACATCGATTACTGGCGTTTGTCCGGATGGAACGAAAGTTACTGTCGGGCTCCCGAACGCCGTCGTCATGCTATCCAATCGTTGGCCCACACCACAGACGCGTGATTATCGTTCAGGTGACGCTTCCGATTCGGCGAGAGCAAAGCGTAAACGCGAGGAAGGATGGTCACCGAACCTTAATGATGCAGTCCTTTGGGGAACGCCAAAATCTAGCGAGTATAAAGGGTCTTCGGCATATGGGACGAAAGCGTGGGCGCGGGACATCGAAAGACGGAACCTCAAGGCTCAAGTGATGGAGCCTAGTCATCTAGGGCAGTTAAATCCGGATTGGGTGGAATGCCTGATGGGACTACCCGTCGGATGGACAGACATCAACGTGGATAACGACCAATTACGGCATGTACCGTGGCCCGCCGGATTCGGCCAGAAGCAGTTTGAGTGGGAACCGCCACGGACGACGACGGAGCGTCGTCACCGCGTTGCTCGACTCAAAGCTCTTGGGAATGGCGTAGTGCCTGCGCAGATTGCTCCGGTCTTTGCTGAGTTGATTCGGTTAGAGCGCGAGCGCCGCAGAAATCAGTAGCTCGATGCCCTGCACCACCACCGTCTATAGGGGTGGTGTTTTTGACGTTGGAACAAGACCTCTCGTCGTTTACAGCGCTCATGCACGATCACGTGGGCTTGGCGCGCCAAAAGCCGCGGCGAAGGCGAATCGCGTTTGGTTGGTACGGCGGCAAGTACAGTCACTTGGCGTGGCTCCTGCCGCTGTTGCCGCGAGCGCATCACTATTGCGAGCCGTTCGGAGGCTCGGCAGCGGTCTTACTGAACGTCAGAACACGAAGCCGCCTGCCAGGTTACCTGACAGGCGGCTTCGTGCCGTACCGAGAATCCCAGTGTTCGGCCTTCGTTGAGGTGGACGATGGCCTTGGTCATAAGGATAACAAAACTCCTGCGGTTCAGAAAAGGAGGAGTTATTGAGCATGAGAGCAAAGATGGAATTGTGGTACATGGCGCTTTGCGGAATCTGGGTTGTAGGGCACTTTGTCCATCTCAGTGTCTGGGAGCGTGTGATGTGCGGATTGGCTTATTTGCTCCTGTCATGGCTGTTCTACTTGTCCATCAAGGTCAATGACCTAGATCGCACCGATCCGTTAGGCGTGTTGTATGTATTGGGTCCGTATGGAATGTTTTTTCTCTCGTTGGCGATCACGCCGAGCATCCCTGTGATAGCACTGATTCCGATTTATTTCGTTTGGGGCTGGATCAGCACGTCTTACGCGGGACATTTCGCGTTTGAGAAGAAGGGCGGCAACGAACTCGAAATTTTAGCAGTGGTCGTGTTTCCGCACGTCGTGGTGTGGGAAGATTTCCATCTTGAGGAATTGGGGAAGAAGGTATGCTGAGTGGAATTTTGTGCGTGTTGTCTGAGATCTTGCACACGTTTCTTTGCACCTTTCCTCGCACGCTTGTCGGCTGGATTGTGGCATCGGCCACCGTGTGGCTACAGTTGTACGTCCGGATCATCATCCACGAATTAGGGCATTATGTTTTACGTCGGGCGTTTGGCGTTCCCACCGAACGAGTGATCTTCGGCAGCGGCAAGAAATCGCTGCGAATCGGACGCTTTGAGTTTCGGCCTCTCCCGTTGGGTGGATACAATCTTCCGTATACGTATTGTTCGGAGATCTCTGTAAAGAAGAAAATCTGGGTGTATCGTGCTGGCATGCTGGCGAACTTTCTCACGATGTGGTTGTGGATCCGGAATCCCTTCTGGGTGCTTATCAACCTGTGGGCCATCTGGGTGGATTCGCGTGTCAACGTGCAGCAGGAGACGGGATATGTGTCCGACGGAGCCTGGATTGCGTTACTGCGAGGAAGGTTTCGTTTGCCGGAAGGATTCGATCCCTGTAAGACGCCGCCACAAGTATAAAGCCTCTTCTCTCCTCTCGTTTTCTCGTGTTGCACGAATTTGAGAACCCCCAGTAAACTAGGAGTTGCATGCCAAAGTTGGGGGAGAGGGTTCATGTTCGTTGCGCCACTGGTTGATCTTGTTTCACATCATCCTGTGCATTCCACACATTCCGCAGTCCATCGCGTCTCCTCCGCACCCAGTTCCCAAGCTATTCAGGTGCGTTCCCTTATCGTGGACGGAGAGCCCGTGAACGAGGTCATCATCGATGTTCGAGATCCGCACATTGAGGTTCAACCCGCTATCGCAAATCGCGAGCTTGGCACCACGGCTACGCTGGCTCAGATTGCCCAGCAGAATCACGCCATCGCTGCGATTAACGGCACGTTCTTCGACGCGGGTGGCGATAATTTCCCGGCCGGGGCTTTGGAAATCAATGGCCAATTCGTGTACAACGACAAAGGCACGCTTCTCGGCATAGGCACTCAAGGCCAGCTTACGATGCTGCGGGCGACCGAGGAGCTGTCGCTGAACGTGTATGATCCAACGAATCCGATCAGCAACATGTGGCCCTGGTTTCTCAACACTTTGAGCACTAATCCTATGCGGATCAGCGTGTTGACGCCGTTCTACGGGCCGCGCACTCGCGAATCCTCGTCTGTCGTGGCCGAAGTGGAGAATAACAAGATCGTTGCGATCCACGACGGCATCACGCCAATTCCAAGCAATGGCTACGACATCGAGATCGGCGCGGGTGAGGCGAAAACACCCATCATGCAACGGGTGCACGTGGGGGATCGGGCAGTGTGGGGAGACACCGTGGTTTCACTGGACACAGGAAAGACGGTGCCCTTCAGTGCATATCCGAACGCCATCGGTGCCGGTCCCATGTTGCTTAACAATGGCCGCATCGACATCGAGCCGGCAAAAGAAGGACTGGATAACTATGAAGTCGTGGACGCGGTGACACTGCGCTCGGTGGTCGGGTTCAACTCGTCCGGGCAGTTGGTGTTTTTGACGATTCACGACGCGAATGTATACCAGGAAGCGCAGATTGCCAAAGCGCTCGGTTTGACGTACGCGATGAACCTGGACGGCGGGAGTTCCACGGGATTGTGGTATGAGGGGCGGTACTTGACGGTTCCGCAGCGCACATTGGCAACTGCGATTGTGGTTGAGGAAAAGTAGGGAATTTGACATGACATCAGGCCCTGCGTCGAAGATAGCGGCGCAGGGCCTTTCGACGTTTACGCCGCGTTTTGCCTGTCATCGTCAGGATAGTTGAGAAGGTGTGTTGGAGGTGGATTGGCCCATCTGGGTTTTGCCCTGCACCTGCTCCTCTTTTGGAAGGAGAGATCTCTCATGCAACAAACCTGGGCGGTCTTTGCGAATGGCACGCAGGTGCGTGTGTTTTGGGTTGATGGCGAACCATTGTTTGACGCTGTTGGCGTGTGTGAGGCCGTAGGATTGCACAAGGTGGAAAAGGCGCTCCGAAGATTGGACGACGATGAGAAGGACACGTTGATTGTCGAAGGCCTGGACGGGCAGGAAGAGATCCCGGTGGTGCGTGAGACAGGCGTTTTGCGTTTGGCCCTCGTGGGTAAGGACGAATATGCACGCGCGATCCAACGGTGGGTGGCGCACGAGTTGATGCCAAATGCCACGGATCCAAAAGTCG
>NZ_BAAJPH010000102.1:0-159417 GCF_057538885.1 Alicyclobacillus sp. CIJ1
GGCGCGCGTGCCGCGATACAGCTTTCACAATGTCATGCTGATTTACGCCCAACGCCCGAACGCGTCGTGCGTCATGGGCTACAAGAAGTGGCAGGAGTTCGGGCGTCACGTCATGCGCGGCGAGCGGGGCATCAGCATCCTGGCGCTGGTGATCAAGAAGCTCCCGAAGGAGGACGAGCACGGCGAGCCGATGCTTGACGAAAATGGCGAGCCGATCTTGGAGCACAAGATTGTGGGTTTCAAGACGGTGACGGTGTTCGACATCTCGCAGACGGACGGCGCGCCGATTCCGGTGCTGGATGAGCGAATCGAAGGCGATCGGCATGTGGAGCTCCGAGATCGGTTGATGACCGCGCGATGATTGAGTCACTCACGGCTTCTCTTTGGTAGATTCCAGAGACTGCTCCGCAACCGCGCCAGGAAATGAAAAGAAAACGGTGTGAATGTTCAGTAAAAATCTGTTCACAATATGGTAGAAGACTTTTCACGATTGGTTGACAACATGGAGCTTGTGTGAGCTATGATACACTACGGTCGTACCGATGACGGATCGTCAATCATCAATTTGTGGTTGAAGGGGTCTTCTCGATGGCGAAAACACCGATTACTGTTGCGTACGGCGATGGAATAGGTCCCGAAATCATGACGGCGACCCTGCGCATTTTGGAAGCTGCGGGTGCAGAACTCGACATTGAAACGGTCGAGATCGGCGAGAAGGTGTATAAGCGCGGCATTGACAACGGCATGGATCCGAAGGCTTGGGAAAGCGTACGGCGGACGCGTGTGCTCCTCAAGGCGCCTATCACGACGCCGCAGGGCGGAGGCTACAAGAGCTTGAACGTCACGCTGCGCAAGGCGCTCAACTTGTACGCCAACGTGCGCCCGACGGTTGCCTACAGCCCGTTCGTGGAGACGACGCATCCGAAGATGGATCTCGTCATCATCCGCGAGAACGAGGAAGACCTGTACGCGGGCATCGAGCATCGTCAGACGCAGCAGGTGTATCAGTGCCTGAAGCTCATCACGCAGCCCGGCTCTGAGCGGGTCATCCGGTACGCGTTCGATTATGCGCGTGCAAATGGGCGCAAGAAGGTCACGTGCTTTGTCAAGGACAACATTATGAAGTTCACCGACGGGCTCTTTCACAAGGAGTTCGAGCGCATCGCGGCTGAGTATCCGGATCTCGAGCACGAGACGATGATCGTGGACATCGGCGCGGCCCGCCTCGCTAACACGCCGGAGCGGTTCGATGTGGTGGTCATGCCGAATCTGTATGGCGATATCCTGTCTGACGTGACAGCGGAGTTGTCGGGCTCGGTGGGTCTGGCGCCGTCGGCTAACATTGGCGACGGGTTTGCAATGTTCGAGGCGATTCACGGTTCTGCACCGGACATCGCAGGCCAGAACATCGCCAATCCGTCCGGGCTCTTGCTCGCCGCCGTCATGATGCTGATTCACATCGGGCAGCCGGCCGTGGCGGAGAAAATCCACCTCGCCTGGCTCCGCACCATCGAGGACGGCATTCACACGCGCGACATTTACCGCGAGGGTTCCAGCAAAAAGCTGGTGGGGACCGACGCGTTTGCGGACGCCGTGATTGAGCGCTTAGGCGAGCGCCCGCAGATTCTGAAGCCTGTGTCGTACCGTCAGGATGCGGCTGCAATCGCAAGGCGCGCGTGGCAACCGGGGCCGAAGGCGGAAAAGCAGCTCGTCGGCGTGGACGTTTTCCTCGACTGGGGCCCGGGGGCGCCTGACGATCTCGGCAGCAAGTTGAGCCAGATCCACGTGAATGAATTGAAACTCGAGGTCATCACGAATCGCGGCATCAAGGTGTGGCCGAACGGTCTACCGGAGACGTTCTGCACGGATCACTGGCGTTGTCGGTTCCGCAAAGAAGGCGGCGCGCCGGTTCAGCCCGCGGAGGTTGTGGAGTTGCAGCGGAGGATGATTGAGGCCGGATTCGACGTCATCAAGACCGAAAATCTCTATACCTTCGACGGAGTTCCGGGGTTCTCGGCGGTACACGGCTGATGGCAATGATGGCGTAGCACGAGGGTCATATGAACAGGGGCGTTCTCGAGTGGTGCGGCACTCGGGGATAGCCCCTGTTCTGGTTTGGCGATCAGATGCCATACATGAAAACACTGGGTTTTCTACAAATTAGGAGGTGAGAGGGCGGATTGCGAGGTGTGGGTGAGCGTGAGACACGAGGTTCTGGCACGCAGGGCCGCGGAAGTGGCGAAACAGATGGCCAAACGCCTCGAGCCGTGTCCTGATCTCCGCGTGCAACCCTGGTCGACGCAGCGCGACACGGGCGTCGCGGTGTGGCTCGAAGGGCTGGTGGACGCCGATAAGCTGCAGGAGGCGCTGCTCGCCCTGCGCGACTCCGGAGGTCCCCGCGGGCGGCGGGAGATCCCGCGTCCTGGTGTTGCGACGGAGGAGGTGGGGACCGTCGGCGCTGCCGTTCGGGCTGTGCTCGACGGATGCGCCGTGATCGTCCGAGATGGGGCAAGTTCGGCAGAGGCATGGCGGCTCGATCGAGTGCCGGCCAGGTCCGTGGACCGCTCGCAGAACGAACCCACCCTACACGGCCCGCAGGAAGCGTTCATCGAAAGCTTGTCCGTCAATCTGGCCATGGTGCGCAAGCGCCTGAAATCGCCACGGTTGAAGATCGAGACGTTCATGGTCGGCGAGACGTCGCCGTGCGAGATCGCAATTTTGTATGAAGAAGGTGTGGTGAAGTCCGACCTGTTGCGCGAAGTGCGGCGGCGGATCTCGCAGATTCGCGTCGACTATGTCGCGGACATCAACGAGGTGCGCGAGTTCATCAACGACCCGCGCTTCTCGGTCTTTCCGACGACGGAGGAGACGGAGCGGCCGGATCGCGTGGTGGCAGGGTTGATGGAGGGGCGGGTGGCCATCATCGCGGACGGATCGCCGACGTGTCTGATGGTGCCTGTGACCTTCGCCATGAATCTGAGTTCGCCCGAAGACTACTACATGCACTATTCGCTTGCCCTGCCGCTTCGCCTCCTGCGGCACCTCATGTTTTGGAGTTCCGTGCTGTTGCCCGCATTGTACGTGGCGCTCTTGACGTACAACCAGGACTTGTTGCCGACGCCGCTCTTGGTGAGCGTGGCGGCACAGCACTCGGGCATTCCGTTTCCGACGGTCATCGAGGCGCTCGGCATGATGGTGGCCTTCGAGGCGCTTCGCGAGGCCGGAACCCGTTTGCCGCGGGCAGTGGGGCAATCTGTGAGCATCGTCGGCACGCTCGTCATTGGCGACGCGGCGGTGCGTGCTGGGCTCGTATCCCCAGGCATGGTCATCATTGTCTCGGCCACGGGCGTGGCATCGTTCACACTGCCCGCCCTCGGCCTGGTGCAGGCCGCGCGGCTGCTTCAGTTTCCGTTCGTGCTGGCCGCGGGGCTGTTCGGCCTGTACGGGGTGCTCATGCTCGGCATCGCGCTTTTGGGCCGCATGGCGTCTCTCCGATCGTTCGGCGTGCCGTATCTCGCGCCCATCGCCCCAACTTTCATCCGCGATATGAAGGACGTGATCATCCGCGCGCCGTGGTGGATGATGCAGGGAAGGCCGCGCCAGTTTGAACCGGTGAAGCGCGATCGCGTCCCGAAACATCCCGCGCGCAAGCAGTCGCCGCGGTGGAGGTGGCGTCCATGGTGAAATGGGTGACCGTGCGCAAGCGCCCGCGCGCGATCACGGCCGCCTTGCTTTGCGCCGCCTTTGTGACCGGGTGCGATTACAACGACATCGATCACCTGTACATTGCGACAGGCATGGGCGTGGATCGAGAGGGACACAGTGTGCGGCTGTCCATGGATCTCGTCCAACCCGGAGGCGCGGGCAACCCGGCGACGGGCGAGAACGCGAACTCGCAGGGCAACGCGCCGGATTGGATTGTGTCGGCGGACGCGCCGACGTTTGAAGAGGCCATGAGCAGTCTCCAAGCGAAGCTCTCCCATTCGCTGTACCTGCAGCACAACGCGCTTGTGCTGTTTTCGGAAGATGCCCTTCGCGACTTCGCGCCCATCGCGGACGCGCTCGAGCGAGATCGGCAGTTGCGCCGCAGCCAGCTCTGGGTCGTCACGCCGACGTCCGCTGAGTCCGTGCTGCGGGAGTCCACGGGGCAGACAGAGCCTATCTCGCTCGTCATCCGAGATCTCGTGGATGAGGCATCGCGCAGGGAGGCGTGCCTCGCGAGCGACGAGCTCCACGTGGTGAAGGCGCTGCTTCGGCCGTCGGGTGTCGCACCGCTCGCGGCCATCGAAGAGGGGCCTGGCGGATCGCCCGAAGTCAAGGGACTGGCTTACCTGCAGCGAGATGGAAAGGTGGCCATCGTCGATCGCGGCCGGTTGCTGGACAACGCCTGGTGGTTGGGGCGCACCTTGGATGTGCGCGAGGTGGTTCCCTGGGCAAAGGGCGGACGCCAGGGCGCCATCGGGGTGCATTGGCTGCGCACTTCGACGCGGCTCGTAGTGGACACTTCCGGTCAATCCCCGAAGGTGCGCGTGGTCTGGCGCGGGACGGGCGAGATTGAGCGTTGGCAAGCGAGCGAGAAGATGAGCGCGAACACGTTTGCGGTACTGGAGCAAGCCATCCGCGAGGACGTCGAACATCGCCTCGCCAAGGCCCTCGACCAGGCCCGAGCCGTCGATATGGACGCCTTTGGCTTGACCAACGCGTGCGCGGAGAAGGGCATCCAACTGCGCGAGGGGGCGTGGAAGCGCCTCCAGGTCGAGTATGACATCGAACCTCACATCGTTCATGGCCAGCTCGCCAGCACGACCCCGTTTGCGCAGGAGGCGAAGGGAGGGGAGGGCTCTTCATGACGAGCGTTTGGGCCGTCCTGTGGGCCATTCTCGGCGCTGTCGTGGACTTTCGCAGATGGGTGCCCAAGTCGTGGCGCGAGTGGGTGGCGTGGTTCCTGTTGACCGCACTGGCCATTGGCGTCGCGGTTGCGGCCGATGTCCATCTGTGGCCTCGTCTGGGCCCGCTTCATCTGTTCGATCTCGTATTTTCCGGTCCGAGCTCGTTGCTGTACGGGGGGCGGGCCGGGCCGCAGGAGGCGTGACTCGTGATTCAGATCTCTCGCTATCAGCTCATCCTCATGCTCATCTGGACTGTGCTGGGGACGGGCATCGTCACCATGCCCGGTACCATCGCTCAATTCACGCTCCGCGACGCATGGATTTCAGGCTTTGGATTGCTCCTGGGCGCCGTGATATGCGCGGTCCTTTCACTGGTACACGTGCGCCTGTTTCCCGGGCGAACCCTCACCCAGGCCGCCATCGACGTGCTCGGTCCCACGCTTGGCCGCGCCTACGGGATCTGGTATCTCGCGTACGGCTTTGTCACGATGGCCACCATCGGCCGCGAGATGAGCGCCTTCATCGGCATCTCCGTCTTGCCGAACACGCCGGATTTTCTTCTGAGTGCCATCGCGTTTGCGGTATCGATGTACCTGGCGTACCTCGGCATCGAAGTGGTGGCGCGCGTGAACGAGTTCATCCTGCCGCTTGCCGCCGTCGTCTCCCCGGTCTTGTTCCTGCTCGCGGCTCGGTTGTTTGACACGTCGTCCTTTCGACCGCTCCTCGGCGATCCCGCCGGCGCCGCCTGGCGTGCAGCTGTCGTGCCTGCATTTGCCTACGGCCTGGAGTTTGCCATCGCGCTGCAGTGGGTTCCAGCGCTCCGCTCGCCTCGCACGCTGCCGTGGGACATCCTCGTTGCGGGAGCCATTAGTACCTTCGTGCTGTCGGTTCTCGTGACGCTCACCGTGGGCGTCCTCGGCGAACCTGCCCGCTATTTGAACTACCCGGTCCTCGAACTCGTGCGAGCCATCCGACAAGGCAAGTTCGTCGAGCGCCTCGACACGCTGTACGTCATGGGCGTGTCCATCACGCTCGTCCTGAAGCTCGCAGCTTTTCAACTCGCCGTGGGCGAGGCGGTGAAGGACGTGAGCGGATCGCCCGAACGGACGTGGATCCCCGTCCCCGTCGCCCTTCTGGGGTGGTCGCTGTCCAATTATCTGTTTCGAAATGTGTTTGATGTTACAAACTTCATCCTCCGGGATGTCCCGAGCTATTTCCTTGTGACCGTCGTCCTCCTGCCCGGCGCGCTGTATGCCCTTCGCGCCGCGCAGATGGCCAGAACCAAACGCCCGGGCGCGCTCCGAATCACATAAAAACGTCGATTCCAAGGCATGGCTAGGATGAGACATGCACATGAATGAAGAGACGGAGGAGATGCCATGCGACAGTCGGCCGAGCCCCTGGTGAGCCAGCCCATCAGCCGGACACTGGAGCACAACGTCAATTATATTAACCAGCTCCTCGGCATCGGCACCACGTGGGACATCATGGCCAAGCCCTTCCGGTACGGCCGCCTGAACATGATGTCGTATGTGACGAACGGCTTCTTTCTCACGATGAACGTCGTCCTCGTGCTCGACAGCTTTCACCGAAACGTCGAGGCGTTTGAGCGCGAACACGAGGGTCAGGCCTACGACATCGAAGAATTGGTCTTCTACCTGAATACGCACATCGACTTCGTGCAGGTCCAGGTGATCGATCAGATGTCGGACGCGGTCCGCTTCATCCTCTCCGGGCCGCTTGTGACGTTCATCGACGGGTACGACAAGGTGCTCGTCGTCGACACCCGCGTGTATCCGATGCGCGGGATCGAACCGCCGATGATCGAGCGCGTGGTTCGCGGGAATCACGACGGATTCACCGAGACTATGCTGATGAACACGACGCTCATCCGGCGCCGGCTGCGCGATCCTCGCCTTCGCAACGAGCTGTATCAGGTGGGCGACCGCGGCCAGACCGACGTCAGTCTCATGTACCTGAAGGACGTGGCCGATGAGGAGACGGTGTCAGCCATTCGCGAACTTCTCCGCAGCGTCAAGACGGGCGGCATGATGATGGGCGAGCAGCAATTGGTCGATCTCATCGGCAAGGTGAAGTGGAATCCGTATCCCATCGTCCGCTACACGGAACGGCCGGACGTCGCGGCCACGGCGCTCATCGAGGGGCACGTCGTGATCGTCGTGGACGCCACGGCCGAGGTGATCATCGCGCCTACGACCTTCTTTCAACACATTCAGCATCCGCAGGAATACCACTCGTTTCCGCTCGTCGGCACGTATCTGCGCTGGATCATTGTCATCTCGGTCTTGATGAGCGTGTTTCTGCCGGGCATCTTCATGCTCGCGAATCAGCACCCAGGGCTCCTTCCTTCCTGGGCGAAGTTCTTCATGGCGAGTCGGAACGATCCGCTCCCGCTCTGGGCGCAACTGCTGTTGGCGGAGTTTGCGCTCGACGTGCTTCGGCTCGCGGTCCTGAACGTGCCCGTCACGCTTTCCAATGCCATCGGCATTGTGTCCGCCTTGCTGTTTGGCCAGTTTGCCACGCAGATCCAACTGCTTCAGCCTGAGGTGCTGGTCTACATGGGCTTCGTGATGCTGGCGCAGTACGCGACCTCGTCCTTCGAGCTGGCGTCCGCCAACCAGATGGCGCGAATCTGGATCATGCTCTGGACCGCGGCGCTCAATTGGGGCGGTTTCCTGCTGAGCACGGCGTCCTGGTTCCTCCTGCTTCTGACCACCAAGTCCTTCGGCAAGCCCTATTTGTGGCCACTCCTTCCGTTCACGTGGAGGGACGGGATGCGGGACGTTCTCATTCGCTGGCCGTCGAGCGATTTGGGCGGCGTACCGACGATTCTCCGCAATCGGCGGCGCGCGCGTTGACTTCGAGGGCGAGGCGGGATGGCGATCCCCAGCCTTTTTGGTATAGTGGTCGTGGTCCTACTTCGCTGGGGGTGATGCCATGATTTTGGTGACTGGCGCGGCCGGATACATCGGCTCGCACACCTGTGTGGCGCTCGTCGAGTCCGGTTATGACATCGTCGCCATCGACAATTTTGCGAATTCCAAGCCCGAGGCGCTGCGGCGCGTCGCCGAGATCACCGGCAAATCGTTTCCCGTGCACTCGGTCGACATGCTCGACGCCCAGGCGCTCGAGGAGGTCTTTCGCGCCTATGCGTTTCAAGCCGTCATTCACTTCGCCGGACTGAAGGCCGTCGGGGAATCGGTGGCGCAGCCCCTTCGCTACTACCGAAACAATCTCGGCAGCACGCTGAATCTGCTCGAATCCATGCTGCAACACGGCGTGAACAAGATCGTGTTCAGCTCGTCCGCGACGGTCTATGGCGCTTCAAATGACATGCCCTTGAAGGAAGACATGCCCATCGCTCCGGTGAACCCGTATGGGCAGACGAAGGCGATGATCGAGCAAATCTTGCGCGACGTCGCCGCGGCAACCGAGGGCTTTGGCGCGGCACTTCTGCGCTATTTCAACCCTGTCGGGGCTCATCCTTCCGGGCGGATCGGCGAAGATCCGCAGGGCATTCCGAATAACCTGGTCCCCTACGTGGCCCAAGTGGCTGTGGGCAAGCGGCCGGAGGTCGTTGTGTTTGGCGGAGACTATCCGACGCCCGACGGCACGGGCGTGCGCGACTACATTCACGTGATGGACTTAGCGTCCGGGCACGTGCGCGCACTCGACTGGGTGTTGTCGCACACGGGTGCAGAGGCCTTCAATCTTGGGACTGGAAAAGGTTCCAGTGTACTCGAGGTCATTCGGGCCTTTGAACGCGCAAGCGGGAGGAACATCCCCTATCGCATCGGCCCAAGGCGCCCCGGCGATGCAGCGGTGAGCTACGCCGATCCGACCAAAGCAGAGCGCGTGCTCGGTTGGAGGGCCACGCAGGATCTCGACGCGATGTGCCGGGATACCTGGCGCTGGCAGTCGCAAAATCCCAACGGTTACGATCCGGCCTGAACCCGCGTCAGCGCGCGCCGAGAAACGGCAATCGGCGCATGGCGCGCGCCAGCGGTTCACCCACCACGGGGATCCGCGCGATGTCGCCGACGGTGGCAAGCCCGAGGTACATCGCGGAGATCACGTACGTGGTCATGCCGGCGACGGCGCACAGTGCGAACTGGATCCACGCCGCCTGTAGGGCCGCGTGATGCTGCACGGCGCCCATCGGAAGCCACGCGATGGCGGCGGCAAGGGCCATCTTGGCGCTCATGCTGAGATCAAGGTCGAGATCGTGATACCGCCTGACGGCGAGCATGCCGAGCACCGCGGCGACGATGCCGCTCGTGGCCACGGCCGAGGCAAGTCCGCGGATCCCTTGATGTCCCACGGCGACGAACTCGTAGATGCACGCCAGGCGAATGGCGCTGGACAGAAACGTGATGACCGTCGAGACGAACGCTCGGTTCAGTCCCTGGAGGACGGCGAAGAGCGGATCACTGAGGTAAAAGAACAGGCACGAGGGCGCGAGATATGCGAGCAACTGGCCAGCCGTCGGATTTCGATACAGCGCGGTCGCGGCGTCCTCGCCGGAGGCGATGAACAGCGCAGCGGCAAACAGCGCGACGAACATGGCGGCGTGGATGGATTGGGCGATGCGGCGCGCGACGAGCCGGTCATCGTGGAGCGCTTTGGCTTCGGAGATGGCTGGCACGATGACGGAGGAGATGGCGCCGGACAACACGGTCGGCATGAACAGGAGTTCCATGGCCATGCCGAAAGCGCCGTACATCGCGGTGGCTTCGCGCCGCGACACCCCCGCTTCGAGAAACGCCTGGTACATGACCGTGGGCTCCGCCGCGAACGCGATGACGCCTAAGACATTGGACAGCATCGTTGGCACGGCGACTTGGGCGAGATCGCGAACGACGCCGCGGCCAGGCCGCGCCGTTGGCTGAACGGTCGCGAGCAGGCGGCGATGGCGAAGCGCGTAGGTGGCGAGCATGGTGAGATAGCCCGCGAGTTCGCCCATGCCCCCGCCGATGACAAGCGCGAGAGCGCCGTACCGGACGCCCCAAGGGCTCATCCAGATCATGAGCGGCACCGACGCCGCGGCGCGCACCGTGGTCTCTACGATCCACGCGAGCGCAGGCGGCGTCTGATTTTGAATCCCCATGTAAAAGCCGCTCAGCACCGAGGAAAGGCACACAATAGGGATGCGGAAGACCATCACGAAAAAGGCGGGGATGGCTCGAGGGTCCATGAAGCGATGCAGGTGGGGCGACAGGGCAAACGCGAGGCACACCATGGCCAAGCCGGAAGCGGCGCTCCACGCGTTCGCCGTGATCCACGCCTTGCGCGCGCGCGCGACGTCTCCAACGGCGAGGTTTTCTGCGATCACCTTGGAGACCGCGGGTGGGAGTCCAAAGGTGGCCAGGGTGACGAGCAGGAGGTACGGGGGACTGATGGTTTGGAACAGGCCGAAGCCTTGAACCCCCATGGTTCGGGCCATGACCATCTGAACGGCGAGTGCCATCGCGCGGGTGACGATGCCGGCAAAGGCGAGCACGGCCGCACCGTGCAAGAACGACTGTCGGCTTCTGGTCATCGTTTCCACCCCACATCTCCGTCACCGAAAGGGTATGTCACATCGCCTGGACAAAGACCTCAAATTTCGATGAGCGGCGGAAGGCAGGTTCAGTTCCACCAATCGCTTGAAGTGCGTTTGAACTCGGCGCGCTACCCTCGTACCCGAAGAGGGCGGTGTACGGGCATCCCTTCCGGGCTCCGTACCTTGCCCAGAGCACAAGAGATACGGGGGAAGCGGAAGATGAAAGCCAAGATGGCGACGATGTCTGCCGCGATTTGGCTCGCGGCAGTGGGTGTCACAGGATGTGGTGCAGCGGGCGGGCCAGAAGCGAAGGGCGCCGCCGACGTGGCGGTGCGGGCGCTGACCAACGAGGCCCAGACGCCTTCTACGGCGACGTCGACGCCCGCCGAGGAAAGCAACGGAACATTGACGCCTGGCGGCCAGTCGGGCAACCCGGCAGCGGCGGAGAGCCAGCCGTATCCCGTGGTCAATACGCACGTGCCTCCGAAAGTGTACGGGATGCGAAAATTCCCGTACCCGTACGACGCGATGCTCGCGATTTCGTCCGATGCGGACAGCGAAACCTTGCGAAAGTTCAATCTGATTCACGAGTTCATCAATACCACGCAGATGACGCCGCTCGGCAAGGGGCTCGGGCTCGACTTCGCGGACTCGTTCTTCATGTACAACGGAGACAACCTGCCCGGCTACGTGGACATCCACCACGAGCCGATGTCGGACGAACTGAGTTGGTTTAAGGGCGTGTCGAATCAGCCTTACGCCGCAGCCATCCTGAATCATTACATCCACGTCGGCTGGATCGACACCATGCACACCTTTGGCGACTTCAGCGAGCGGAATCAGAATGAGACGTTGTTTTCCCGCAAGCTCGCCATTCAGGCGATTGACGCGCTGAAAGCGGACGGGGATGTTCTCACCGTATGGACGGACCACGGCAACAAGTCGAATGTGGACAACTTCGGCGACTACGGGCGAAGCCCATTCTATAACTATCAACAGGGCGCCAATCCGTGGTCGAAATATTATCACACTGACATCACCATCCCGTATGGCATTCGGTTCGTGTGGCCGGACGGCGCGAGCGACCAGTTCGGCATGAGTTCGATGATCTATCCGCTCCGGCTGCCGGACGGTCGGGAGGTGTGGGGATTCTGGCGCTATACGTCCGAGGGATTTAACGCCAAAGGAGATCCGGAGTGGAACTGGACGCCGTTTGGGCTCGACGAGCAGTTGTCTCCTGCACACCTGGAGGAAATTGAGATTCATCACGATTACGCCATTGTGGCGCAGCACCTCTGCGGAACGACTTATCCGGGCGTGTTGCCGCAACCCGCGGTGCAGGCGCTCCGGCGTCTGGCGCAGCAGTATTACGAGGGGAAGATTCTCGTGACCCGGACGAGCCGCCTGCTCAACTATAACGTGGTTCAACAGTACGTGTCCTACCGCGTGACCTATGAGAAGGGAAAGGCGTACATTCACATCCTGGCCATTCTCGATCCCGTGTTTGGCGCCTATGTGCCAACGGTCGACGACGTTCGCGGTCTGACCTTTTACACCTCAAATCCTGCGGAGACGGTCATCGAAATTCGCAACACGCCCATTCCGGCCGATTTGATTCAAGAAAACCGCTCAGACGGTGTGGCGCCGAGCATCGGCATCAAGTGGTGGCCTGTCGACACCACCAATTACGCGGAGACCGCCCCAGGCGTTTATTAAACGAAGCTCCATGGAGGCCGTATCCCCGCTCTTCGCGGGGACGGCCTTTCTTCATGCGTTTGGCATGGGCGATCACCCATGCGCCTACCGGCGCATACCTTGTGGCGTGGGTCGGCGCTGCCGGCCAAGTGAGGGGTGACACGCGAATGACTCCACGAAACACGGGGCGCAGAACCACGCGAGCGGTGGACACTCGGAAAGCCGTGGGCGTGATCGACCTGTACGAGCGAGGGCATATCGATCTGAACGACGCGCTCGCGAGGATTTCGGGCGTCGACGACCCAATAGGCACGGTCGCGCCGCCGATCGACAAGCGGCGCATGCATGAGCTTCTGCGCGAACTCGACGATCTCGTCGGGCTCGACGAGGTCAAACGGGTGGTGCGCGAGATCTTCGCGCTCGTATACGTGCAGCGGTTGCGTAAGGAGCATCGGCTCAAGGCCGATCCGACGGTGCTTCACATGATTTTCTACGGGAACCCCGGCACCGGCAAGACCACGGTGGCGCGCATCCTCGCGCGCATGTTTCACGAGTGCGGCCTGCTGGAGAAGGGGCATCTGGTGGAGGTGGAGCGCGCGGACCTCGTGGGCGAGTACATCGGCCACACGGCGCAGAAGACGAGGGAGCAGATCCAAAAGGCGCTCGGCGGGGTGCTGTTCATCGACGAGGCGTACTCGCTCGCACGCGGGGGCGAGAAGGACTTTGGCCGCGAGGCCATCGACTGCCTGGTGAAGGCGATGGAAGATCACAAGCACGAGCTCATCGTGATCCTGGCCGGCTACGAGCGCGAGATGCGCTGGTTTCTGAGCACGAACCCGGGCCTGCCGAGCCGGTTCCCCATCCAGATCCGTTTTCCCGATTACGGCGTGGATCAGCTCGTGCAGATTGCGAAAAAGACCCTCGCTACGAGAGACTACCGCATGACCGCCGAGGCCGAGTGGGCACTTCGCAACCTGCTCCAGAATGCGCTACGCCAACCCCGGCTCGAGCCGTTCTCGAACGCGAGATTCGTTCGCAACTTGGTGGAGCGGGCCATTCGGAGGCAGGCCGTGCGCCTCTTTGAAGAATCGAGGCCGAAACGGGACGCGCTCATGCTCATTGAGGCGCGGGACTGGCAAGGAGATGAGGCGGGATGAGCGACGTCGTCGTGGTCGGCCGGGCCAATGCAGGGAAGACCTCCGCGTGTCTTCGCCTGGCACGTGCCCTTGGGGTCGAAGACTTGGTTTGGATGGTCGAGCGGACCGACGGGGTGCGAGAGAAGCGCAGGCTGCCTATCCGCGAGGCCGAGCGCTGGCTCACGTCTGGGGAGCCCCACTCGACGACGTCGCTCCAGACGCTCACCATTCCAGTGGCGAGGGGGAAAGTGTCCCGTTCGGTCGACATCGTCGACAGCGCTGGCCTGGCAGAGGGTCACGTCCGGGACGAGAGGGTCCGCCGCGCGATGGGTCAGACGCTGCGCGCGCTGGTCTCGGCAAAGGCGGTGCTGCACGTGGTGGACGCGGCGGACGTCGGCCGCGCGCTCGAGGCCCGCGAAACACCATTTCACGCGCTCGACGAACAGTTGGTGGCCATCGGACGAACCAAGGCGTTTTATCTCGTCCTCGCGAGCAAGATCGATCTGCCGTTGGCGGAACGAGGCGTGGCGTGGCTGCGGGAGCGCCTGCGCGACGCGCGGGTGATTGCGACGTCCGCCAAAACGGGCGCGGGCTTCGACGAGGTGAAGCGGTATGTATGGAAGTTGGCTTGATCTCGCCCGCCTATTCGGCGCGCTGCTCCTGACAGGCCTCGCCGTCAAGTGGATGGACGACGTGCTGGACGTGGACTACGACCTGTGTCAAGGGCAGCGCACGCTTGCCGCGCGCTTCGGCCGCGCGGCTCTCCCGTATGCGATGGTCGTCATGGCGTGTGCCGTCGCGCTCGCCCAGGCGCCGGCCATCGCCGCGTTTCTGGGCGCGTATGCGGTTGGGATGTTCGCGCGGCCGTTCGAACGATTGCCGTCCCATCTGCCGGCGTGGGCGGAAAGTCTCATCGCCCTCGGCCTATGTGCGCTCATCGTGGGCTGGCGCGGCGCACTTTGGTCAGCGTCCTTCATGCTCGCCGTGGACTGGCTGGACGATCTCGTCGATCGGTTTCGCGATGCAGAGACGGGCCAATGGAACGCGGTGATTCGCTTTGGCCTCGTGGAGGTGCTACTCACGATTCTCGGCGCGATGGCCGTCGCCATCTTTTCTGAGGTGATGTGGAGCCTCGTCGGACTCGTCGCCTTGGCGGCGGTCACCGTTGTCTCCGAAACGACGACGGCCAAACTGGTGCCTGAAGACAGGGGGGAAGGGCCATGGTCGCGTCTCTCGTGATGGGGCTTGTGCTCCTCCTCGTCGCCTTGGTGTATCACGCAGGGAGGCGCGCGGGATTTAAAGCGGGCCGACAGGTGGGGCGCGCGGAGGCGCCACTTCTTTTGCGCATGCGCTATCAGCTTGATGCGCGCTGCCCAATCTGCGATGATAGCGAAGGACTAGCGGGCGAGGAGGCAGAGCGCGAGCGCTGTGGAAGCTGAGAAAGCCGTACTCTTGATTTGGCAGCGGGTCGACGAAGCGCCAGACGACGTGGCGTACCGCGCGGAGGAATTGACGGGGCTCTGCGAGGCGGCCGGAGCTCAGGTGGTGGGAACCATCGTGCAGCGGCGCCGAGCGCCGGACCCTCGGTGGTACCTGGGGCAAGGAAAGGTCGAGGCTTTAGGCCTCCTGGTCGAGTCGACGAATGCGGACCTCGTGGTGGCGGATGGCGAACTGAGGCCCACGCAGGCCCGCAACCTGGAGGATGCCGTTCATCGGCGCGTGGTCGATCGCACCGTGCTCATTCTCGACATCTTCGCGCGCAGGGCCGTGAGCCGGGAGGGCAAGCTTCAGGTCGAGATCGCCCAACTCAAGTACCTGTTGCCCCGGCTTTCCGGGCGCGGAGCGGAATGGTCTCGGCTCGGCGGTGGCATTGGCACGCGGGGGCCGGGCGAGACAAAGCTCGAACTTGACCGACGGCGGATTCGGGCGCGCATTGCCAAATTGGAGCGCGATCTCGCCGATCTCTCCGCCCACCGCTCGAGGCTTCGTCAGCGGCGGGTCCGCGACAGCGCGGTGGTGGCGCTTGTGGGCTACACGAACGCTGGCAAAACGACCGTGCGCGCGAGGTGGGTCGCGGATCGCGGGCGTGTCGCGGAAGCCTTCGGGCGGGATCGGCTGTTTGACACGCTCGACGTGACGGCGCGGCGCGTGTTTGCGCCAGGCGGCGAGCCGTACGTGGTCACGGACACGGTGGGGTTCGTGGAACATCTGCCGCACAACTTGGTGGAGGCGTTCCGTTCGACGCTCGAAGAGGTGACGTACGCGGACGTGATTGTCCTCGTGGTGGACGCGTCCCGGGCGCCGGATCGGCATCTTCGGGCCACGCGGCAGGTGCTCGCGGACTTGCGCGCGCTGGACAAGCCCATCATCACGTTCTACAACAAGATGGATCTCGCGGCCTGGCAGCCGCCGCCGGATCTCGAGGCGCTACAGACGGTGTATGGAAGCGCGGTGGCGGGGGATCTCGAACCGCTCTATCAGGCGGTGGAAGCGAGGCTGCCTCAAGTGAAGGAGAAGGCGGATTGAACATGGTTGTGGAAGCGAAGCTGGATGACATCCGCGCGTACGTGGAATCGTGTGAGCGGCAAATCGAGCCTTATCAGCGCCGGTCGGAGGCGATTGCGCTGGCGAATCAGGAGCGCGTGCTCGAGGCGTTTTGGCGCCACGAGGTGGCGCAGCTGGATCTCGCCGGTTCCACGGGGTACGGCCTCGGTGACGTGGGGCGGGAGAAGCTGGAGGCCATCTACGCAGACGTGTTTGGGGCTGAGGCGGCGTTGGTGCGCCCGCAGATTGTCTCAGGCACGCACGCCATCGCCCTCGCGCTGTTTGGCTGCTTGCGGCCGGGAGATCGCCTAGTGGTCGCCACCGGCGTGCCGTATGACACGCTTCACGCGGCGCTCGGGCTCCGACCCGCGGCTGGCTCGCTTGCGGAACTCGGCGTGGAAGTCGAGGTGGTGGATCTCGGGGAGGACGGAGGTATCGATCTTGCGGCCATCGAGCGCGCGGTGCGCGCACCCGAGGTGCGGATGGTGCTGTTTCAGCGGTCGCGCGGCTACGGACATCGGCGCTCATTTTCCATCGCGGAACTGGAGATGGCGTTCGCCGCGGTGAAAGAGGCGCGCCCGGACGTTTGGATTGCGGTGGATAACTGCTATGGCGAGTTCGTAGAAGATCGCGAGCCCTGTCACGTGGGCGCGGATGTCGCGATGGGCTCGCTCATCAAGAACCCGGGCGCAGGGCTGTGTCCGACGGGCGGCTACATCGTGGGCCGTTGGGACGTCGTGGAGCGCGTCGCCGCGCGGCTTGTGGCGCCGGGCACGGCGGCCGAGTACGGCCCGACGGGCCCCTATCTTCTGACCATGTTCCAGGCGCTGTTTCTCGCGCCGCATGCGGTGCTTCAGGCGGTGAAAGGCTCGCGGCTCATGGCGGCTGCGCTCCAAGGCCTTGGCTTTCGCGTGTCTCCGGCGCCGGAGGCAGACCGAACGGATCTCATCCTGTCGGTCGAACTCGGCACGCCCGATCGCCTGCTCGCCTTCTGCCGGACCATCCAGTCGGTCGCGCCCGTCGATTCGCACGTGCGCCCGGAACCGGCGCCCATGGCGGGGTACGCGGATCCCGTGGTGATGGCTGCAGGGACGTTTATTCAAGGAGCCTCCCTCGAATTGACCGCCGACGCGCCATTGCGGCCGCCGTACGTGGCGTATGTGCAGGGTGGACTGACCTATGAGCACGCCGTGCTGGCGGTGCGCCGGGTGGTGGCCGCCATCGCGCCGCTTGCGTCAAAGAATATCACGTGAGTGATTGTCGTGGCGCGCCCTCCATGTTACGATAAGTTTCAACAGGTCGCACAGGGAGGGGCGCGCCGTGGATTTGGAAGAGCGCAGGAATATGCCCTTATTTTCAATAGGCACGGTGCAAAAGCTGACGGGGCTGAGCGCACGGCAAATCCGTTACTATGAAGAGCACGGGTTGATCCAGCCGGCGCGCACGCCCGGGAATCAGCGGCAGTTCTCGTTTGCCGACGTGGAGCGGCTGATGCAGATCAGGCAATTGCTCGACGAGGGGCACAATATCGCGAGCGTCAAGCGCAACCTGCTCGAAAAGGACAGGCGGCCGAGATCGAGTCGTCCGGTGGCGACAAGGGATGTGCCCGATTCCGAAGTGTATCAGTGGCTGGAGCGCGAGCTGATGGAGCGGCGGCAAACGGGAGAGTTTCAAGGAGACCTGTCTCGGTTCTACCGCCACCGCTGAATGAGCCGCGAGGGAGGATCGTATGCGGAAAGAATACACAAAAGAAGAAATATTGAAACTGGCCGAAGCGAACGACGTGCGGTACGTGCGCCTGCAGTTTACCGACTTGCTCGGAATTGTGAAGAACGTAGAGATCCCGGTGGATCAACTGCCCAAGGCGCTGGACAACCGCATCATGTTTGACGGATCGTCGATTCAAGGGTTTGTCCGCATTGAGGAGTCGGACATGTATCTGGCGCCGGATCGGTCGACGTGGCTCGTCTTCCCGTGGGAGACGCCGCAGGGAAAGGTGGCGCGGTTGATCTGCGATGTGAACCTTCCGGACGGCACGCCGTTTGCCGGCGATCCGCGGTCGGTGCTCAAACGCGTCTGCGAGAAGGCCAGGGCCATGGGGTTTTCGGCGTTCAACGTCGGCCCGGAACCGGAGTTTTTCCTCTTCAAGCTCGACGAAAATGGAAAACCTACGTTGGATCTGAACGATGAAGGGGGTTACTTCGACTGGGCACCGGTCGATCTCGGCGAAAACTGCCGCCGCGATATCGTGCTCGCCCTGGAGCAAATGGGATTTGAAATTGAGGCCTCGCACCACGAAGTCGCCCCGGGGCAGCACGAGATCGATTTTCGCTACGCGGAAGCGGTGGAGGCGGCGGACAACCTCACGACCTTCCGGCTGGTCGTCAAGACGGTCGCACGGGAGCACGGGCTACACGCCACCTTCATGCCCAAGCCGCTGTACGGCATCAACGGTTCCGGCATGCACACCCACCTGTCGCTGTTCCGGGACGGTCAGAACGCGTTCTACGATCCGGAAGGCGAGATGGGGCTCAGCGAGACAGCGCTCCACTTTGTCGCTGGGCTTTTGGAGCACGCCCGGGCGTTCACGGCCATCTGCAATCCGCTCGTGAACTCCTATAAGCGCCTCGTGCCGGGCTATGAGGCGCCGAGCTACATCGCGTGGAGTGGCAAGAACCGGTCGCCGCTCGTCCGCGTCCCGGCTGCGCGCGGCATGTCGACCAGGGTCGAAGTCCGCAGCCCTGATCCAAGCTGCAACCCGTACCTTGCCATCGCGTCGCTGCTCGCCGCTGGGCTCGACGGCATCGAGCGCGAGTTGGAGCCTCCGCCGCCGGTGAACCGGAACATCTACATGATGACCGAAGCAGAAAAGGAGGAGGCGGGCATTCGAAGCCTGCCGTCCAACCTCAACGAGGCACTGGACGCCTTGATCCGGGACCAGGTGATTATGGAAGCGCTCGGCGATCACGTCCTGCTTCACTTCATCGAAGCGAAGCGCATCGAGTGGAACATGTTCCGCACGCAGGTGACGGAGTGGGAGCGGGAGCAGTACTTCACCATTTACTGATCACGCAAGGGGTGGCCGTCAAGGTCACCCCTTACTGTCCATCCGCACAGGTGGAGGTGCCGTGGAACTTCGCACGACCATCTCCGAATGGAGTACAATCCTCGTCGACGTCTTCCGGACGCCCTCAATCCGCTCCAGCAGAAGTTGTGCGCCAAGCGATCCATAGTTGTACGCCGGTTGAACGGCCGCCGTCGCCATCGAATCGACTGAAGCAAGATCATCGGTGTTGCCAAAGCTGACCACGCTGATGTCCTGGGGGATCGACAGGCCAAGGCCGCGAAGTCTGCGCACGATGTGCGCGTACTGAAACATGTTGCCGAGAAACAGGGCGGTGGGGGCATCCGAACGCAGGACGAGTGCGTCCACGAAGGATGCGTCCATGTCTCTCGTCATGGGCGCCGTGAAGATGAGGCTCTCGTCCACGGGTAATCCCTTATGGAGAAGGGCGTCTCGGTAGCCGTCGAGCCGTTCTCGGCTCGATGCGCTGTGGAGCGGGCCCACCACGGCTGCGATGCGCTCGTGGCCGAGTTCGAGCAAATGCTCCACGAGCCGACGCGAGGTCTCGCGAATGTCTCCTTTGACGAGATCAGCGTCGAGTCCCTCGATCTCACGGTCGATGAGCACAAAGGGCACGTGATGTTCCGTGAGCCGCACTAGGTTTTCGCGCGACGGATCTCCGACGGGCACCACGAGCGCGCCGCGCACCTGATAATCGAGGCACATCTGCACATACTCCTGTTCCTTCTCGAGGTCCTCGTCGGTATTGGCAATGAACACCCGAAAACCGTGTTTGCGCGCCACATCCTCCATGCCGCGCGCGATAAAGGTAAAAAACGGGTTGGTGATGTCCGGCACGATGAGCATCCACGTGTCGTGCGGCGAGGACTGCTGTCCCTTCGGAACGTAGTTGAGTTCCTGCATCGCCGCGAGCACTTTTTGCCTCGTCGAAGGTTTCACATACCCGGAGTTGTTCACGACGCGAGACACCGTCATGATGGACACGCCCGCGCGCTTCGCGACATCCGCCATCGTGGCCATGCTCGTCACCCTTCTCTCTCGTATCTTCCTGATGTGAATGATAACACATTGACAACACCTTTTCGAGCGGCGTATACTGCACTTGAATTGCGAGAGAAATCGCATTCATCGCATCCGCTTTTTGTTTGTCTAGAATGTTAATTTAACAGTTATTCTAACGTTCCGTTGCATGGGGTGAACGGGCGACAAAGGAGGCGGTTCCGCGTGGCGCCCAAGGTTTTGCATCTCTCACCGGTGGACGATGTCATGGTGGCGCTTGAACCGCTCGATGTGGGGGAGGTCGTCGAGACCCCTTTCGGGCAGGTGAGCGCTCGGGCGCCGATTGCTCTGGGCCACAAGCTCGCGGTCAAGCCCGTGAAGCGTGGAGAAGCGGTGCACAAATACGGTTTTCCCATCGGCGTCGCAACGCAGGACATCGAGCCGGGGGAATGGGTACACACACACAATCTGCGCACGGCGCTCTCGGAGCGCGGCTCCTACGTGTACCGACCGAACACTTCTCCGGCACCCGTGCTTGACGACGGCCTCACGTTCATGGGTTATGTCCGGTCGGACGGCCAGGTCGGCGTGCGCAACGAGATCTGGATCCTGAATACGGTCGGGTGTGTGAACAAAGTGGCCGAGCGGTTGGCAACGATGGCCGACGCCAAATGGCGCGGAGGCGGGATCGACGGCGTGTACCACTTCGCGCATCCGTACGGGTGTTCACAACTCGGGGACGATCTCGTCTACACCCAATCCCTACTTGCGGGGCTCGTCCGACACCCCAACGCCGCAGGCGTTCTCGTGATTGGGCTCGGTTGCGAAAACAACCGGATTGAGGCGTTTCGGGAGCGGTTGGATCAAGCGTCGCTGGAGAAGGTGGCGTTCCTTGAACTTCAGCGCACCACGGACGAGTTCGCGGAGGGCATGCGGCGGTTGGAACAACTTGTCGAGCGAGCGCGAGCCTTTGTCCGCCAGCCGGTGCCAGTGGCTCGGCTGAAGTTGGGCCTGAAATGCGGCGGATCCGACGGTCTGTCAGGCGTCACGGCGAATCCACTCGTGGGACAGGTGGCGGATCGCGTCGTCGCTCGCGGCGGCACGGCGCTCCTGACCGAGGTGCCCGAGATGTTTGGGGCGGAGACCGTACTCATGGATCGCGCCGACAGCCCGGAGACGTTCGCCAAAGTCGTGGATCTGATTCAGTCGTGGAAGGACTACTACACGCGCCACGGCCAGCCCGTGTACGAAAACCCCTCCCCAGGAAACAAGGCGGGGGGCATCACCACGCTCGAAGAAAAATCGCTCGGCGCGGTGCAAAAGGGCGGGCGCCTCTCCCGTGTGGTCGATGTCTTGGGCTACGGCCATCCAGCCGTGAAACCGGGGCTCAACCTGGTCTCGGCGCCTGGAAACGACATGGTATCGGTGAGCGCGCTCGCGGCGAGCGGTGCGCAGCTGATTTTGTTCACCACAGGCCGAGGTACACCTTTCGGCGGACCCGTTCCCACGTTAAAGATTGCGAGCAACCACCAGCTTGCGTCGTCGAAACCCGCCTGGATCGACTTCGACGCGGGTCGGATTGTGCTCGGGGAATCGATGGACGATCTCGCGGAGGAATTGCTGCACAAGGTCATCCGCGTGGCGTCGGGAGAAGAACTCGCTCGGAACGAAGTGAACGGGTATCGCGAGATCGCCATCTTCAAGGACGGTGTCACTCTTTGAGCGAAGTGGAGGTTGGTTGAGAATGTATCTGGTGCGAGGTAAGGAAGAAAACGGTTATCACGAGTTGGTGCCGCAACAGAACGCGGCCGGGCTCAAGTGGATTTCGTTTGGTCACCTGCGGCTTGGTCGAGGCGAAGCGCACGAAGCGGAGTTTCAGGGACGAGAGGTGGTTCTCGTTCTCCTGTCGGGCGCCATGCGCGTGTCGGTCGGCCACCATACCTTTGGCCCATACGAGCGGGCAAACGTTTTTGCAGCACCGGCGACGGCGGTGTACGTGCCGGTGGGTCACCCGTTCCGCGTGGAGAACGCGGGCGACGGCGCGCTCGAGGTCGCTGTCTGCCAGGCGGTTGCGGAGGAAGTCCACGAGCCGTTTGTCGTCACGCCCGACGAAGTCCAGGTGAAGACCGTGGGGCAGGCCAACTTCGAACGCAAGGTTCACGATATCGTGGTCCAGCAGGCGGAAGGCCGCGTTCACCGGATCATCGTCGGCGAGACGTTCAATCCGCCAGGCAACTGGTCGAGTTACCCGCCCCATAAACACGACGAGTACATCCCGGGCGTTGAGGCGCTCATGGAGGAAATCTATTTCTATCAGCTCGATCCGCCTCACGGCTTTGGGCTTCAATCCATCTACACCTCGGATGACTCTATCGACGAGACCTACCGCGTTCGACACGGCGACGCGTTCATGATCCCGCGTGGGTATCACCCGGTCTGCGCTGCGGGCGGCTATCAATTGTACTACCTGTGGCTCATGGCGGGCCCCGTGAATCGCGTGATGATTCCGCACGACGATCCGGCTCATGCCTGGATCCGCGAGCGCTCGTGGGGTTGAATGTCGGACATTTCCGTGGGGAGACGAGACGATGCGGTTACACGCAGGCGCATTGGACGGGGAAACTCGCGCGAGCTTCGAGCGCGCGCGAACCATGCCTATCCGGGTCATTCAAATCGGCGAAGGCATTTTTCTGCGAGGCTTCGTCGATTGGCTTGTGCACCGCTTGAATGAGTCCGGTACGTTTCAAGGGCGTATCGCCGTGGTGAACCCTCGGCCGAGCGGCGCTCATCACATTCACCAGTTTCAGGAACAAGATGGCCTGTACACGGTGCTCGTGCGCGGCCTGCAGGACGGCAGGCCCGTGGAAAACGTGGAGCTTGTCACGTCGGTAGCTCGCGCCTTGGATTCGACACGGGAGTGGGCGCAGATCTTGCGATTCGCGCGCGATCCGCTCGTCGAGATCGCCGTGTCGAACACCACCGAATTGGGCGTGCGGTACGAAGCGATGCCGAGACCGACCTCGGATGCTCCGCCTGGGACGTATCCGGCGAAGCTGACGCAGTACCTGCACGAGCGGTATCTCGCGCTTGGCTGGCAAGAAACAGGCCGGATGATCGTCGTCCCGTGCGAGCTCATCGACGACAACGGTCAGCAGTTGCGGTCCATTGTGGAGCGCCATGCGGCGGATTGGCGGCTCGGGGCCGACTTTATGCGCTGGTTGCACGAGCGCGTCGAATTCTGCGACACCCTCGTCGATCGCATCGTGACCCCTTACGCTGGCGATCCACCGCTTCCCTACGAAGACGCGCTGGCGGTGACGGTTGAGCCGTACTACCTGTTTGCCATCCGCGGCAGCGAGCGGCTGAAGGCGCTGTGGCCGTTCGAGGACGTAGGACTTTGCGTCCACTACGCGGACGACATCCGCGACTTTCGGTTGCAGAAGCTTCGTGCCCTGAACGGCACACACACGGCGCTCGCAAACCTGGGTCTCATGGCGGGCCTCGAAACGGTGCTTGGGGTGATGGAGCACCCGACGCTCTCGCGGTTCGTTCACCAGCTCGTGCAGGACGAAATCGTGCCGGCCACCGAGTCCCATGTGACTCGTCCGGAGAGGTTGCGCGATTTCGCGCGTAATGTGCTCGAGCGGTTTCAGAATCCGTATCTGGAGCACAAATTGCGTTCGATTGCCACAAACGCCATCTCGAAGGCAAGAATCCGTCTCGTGCCGACGCTCCTGGACGCGGTGGAGCGGTTCGGAGACGCCAAGAGGCTCACGGCGGCCATCGCGGCGGTGTGCCTGGCGTATCGGCCAGGCATGGAACACGCAACTGAGCCGGATCCGGCTGGGCCCCGGCTTAAGGGGTTGTGGCAAGACGACGTCGAGGCCTCAGCGCGCGCCATTCTTTCGGACACCGAGTTGTGGTCCGCGGACCTGACCCAGGTGCCGGGCGTGCTCGACGGATGGACCCGTTTCGTAGACCTTGCATTGCGAGTGGGGCCAGTCCAGGCGGTGGCGTCTTTGTGACACGCTCATGGCTGAAAGGGGGTGAGACCGGCGTCGGGCGATTCGAGGACGAACCGAAGGCGTCCACTGGCAAAGGACAGGACAAAGGGATTCCGGCAAAGTGCGCACCTAGGAGGTGACTGAATCTTGATGCAGGCAGAATTGGCTCAGGCTGAGTATCGGCCGAATCTGGGCTATGTCGTGACGGTCGTCGTGATTGCATCGCTTGGCGGGCTCCTCTTCGGGTATGACACGGGCGTGATCGCAGGGGCGAACGAGTTTTTGAAGTCGGAGTTTCATATGAGCGCCGCGACCACCGGCCTCGTCTCGAGCAGCATCGATCTCGGCGCCATGCTCGGCGTGCTGATTGCGGGCTTCCTCGGCGACTCGTTTGGGAGGAAGAAAGCGCTGTCGGTCGCGGGCGTGATCTTCATCGCATCGAGCCTGATCTCGGCCTTCGCGCCGAGCGTAGGCGTGTTGGTGGCCGGGCGGTTCATCGGGGGCGTCGGCATCGGGCTGGCATCGCTGTTGTCACCGCTCTACATTGCCGAAATCGCACCACCGCGGATCCGCGGGCGATTAGTCGGGTCGAACCAGTTGGCGATTGTGTCCGGGATTTTTATCGTCTACTTTGTGAACGCGGCCATCGTGAGTTCGCATACCACGGCCTGGAACCAGACGACAGGCTGGCGCTGGATGTTTGCCATGGGCGTCATCCCGGCTGTCATCTTCTTCGCGCTGCTGTTCTTTGTGCCGGAGAGTCCAAGGTATCTGATGAAACGGGGACGCGAAGCGCAAGCCATCTCGATTCTGGAACGCGTGAGCGGTCCCGAGCGCGCGCGGTGGGACGCCGAGGAGATTCGCAAATCGCTCGAAGTTGTGCCGGATTCGTTGTTACAGGAACTGTCGCGCCCGGGCATTCGAAAGGCGCTCGGCATCGGCATTGTGCTCGCGATTTTTCAGCAGTTCACGGGCACCAACGCGGTGGGCTATTACGCCCCGATGATCTTCAAGGCGGCCGGCGCAGGCACCAACGCGTCGTTCTACGACACCGTTTGGATTGGCGCCATCAAGGTCATCTTCGTCATTGTGCTCATGCTCATCGTCGATCGCGTCGGAAGAAAGCGGTTGCTTGTGTGGAACGGGATGCTCATGGCGCTCTTCCTCGTCGTCCTCGGCATCGCCTTTTCGCTGCCGCACATGATCACGTGGCTGGTTCTCGCGCTCGTGTTTGCGCACACGATTGCGTATGAGCTTTCCTGGGGCGGCGGCGTGTGGATTGTGTTGTCCGAGATCTATCCGACCGCTATCCGCGGCCGCGCGATGGCTATCGCATCCTTTGCGCTGTGGTTCGCCACGTATCTCGTGGCACAGTTTTTCCCGATTTTGTTGCAGGCGATTGGCGGGACGTGGACGTTTTGGATCTTCGCGCTCTTCTGCATCGCCATGGCCGTCTTCATGCAGCGGGTCGTGCCGGAGACGAGCAAGAAGACGATGGAGAAGATCCAAAGCGACTGGCTCCAGTCGGAGCGAGGACGCTCTCTGTGACCGCCTGACGTATCTCGATGCCTGGTCTTGTAGAGGTGCTCTGAAGATGCGGCGAAGCAAAAGAGGCTTGCGCCGCATGTTTTTCTTTCTATCGGATCTGCCGAAAGATCCCGATGACCTTGCCCAGGATGGTTACGTTCGGAAAGTACAAGGGAGACATCGCGTCGTTTTCTGGTTGGAGGCGCACACGGCCATCCTCCCGGTAAAACCGCTTGATGGTGGCCTCGTCTTCATCAGTCATGGCCACGACGATGTCGCCGTTATCGGCCGACGTCTGCCGCCGAACAATGGCGAGATCTCCATCCAGAATGCCCGCATTCACCATGCTCTCACCGATCACGCGCAGCGCGAAGACCTCATCGCCTTTCGCCACGTCGCGGGGCAAAGGCAAGTATCCTTCGATGTCTTCCAGCGCCGAGATGGGAAGTCCTGCCGTGACGCGACCGACGATGGGAGCGAGCACGACATCCCCCGGTTCCTCGTCGTCCACAAGGAGTTCCAGAGCTCTCGGTTTGGTCGGATCTCGACGCAGATAACCCTTCTGCTGCAGTCGTTCGAGATGCCCGTGAACCGTCGAGCTGGACGCCAACCCGACCGCTTCCCCAATCTCTCGCACCGATGGCGGGTATCCTTTTTCGCGGATGTTTTTTCGGATAAACTCGAGAATTGCGCGTTGACGAGCCGTGAGACCGCTCACCGTTCCCACTCCCTTCGCACCCATTCTACCACGTCGCGCGGGAAGGTGCAAACACGTGTTCGGATAGGGGGATCTCAGATGAGCCCAAGTTCGGCCAAAGCGTCCGCTACGCCGCCCTCGTCGGCGCTTGACGTGACGCGTTTGGCCGCGCGCTTGACCTCGTCATTCGCGTTGCCCATGGCGAAGGAGTACCCCATGGTGCGGAACATGCCGATGTCGTTCCCGCCGTCTCCGATGTGCACGGCGTCCTCAGGTGCGATGCCCAGATACGAGAGGAGGTGCATCGCGCCGATGGACTTGTCGGACTTGCGTCGCTGGAAGTCGACGGCCTGTTCATGCCAGCGGTATACGTAGCATTCGGGGAACTCGCGCTCGAACACGTCGTCCCACTCGGCGGTCATGAATGCGTTCAGCTGAAAGACGCCGATCTCGTCCAGCCGATCGGCCATCCTCGGCTCGCAGGCGATGGGCGGGAAGTCGTAGGACGCGAGGACTGGAAGATATTGCGGTGGAATAGGCCGCAGGCTGAAGGCGTGATCGTGCGTGTGAATGATGGTCTGAATGCCGCGGCGCTCCGCCGCTTGTAGGATGCCGCGAACCACTTCGCGCGAGAAAGGCAGAGCAAAGATTTCTCGATCTCCGGCCTTTACCAAACCGCCGTTAAAATAGATGCCGTATGGGATCCCGAGCGAGGCCTGCACGTGCTGCGCATGAATGACGCTCCGACCCGTGCACACGGCGACCGGAATGTGGTTTTCAATGAGTTTGGCGACCGCCGCGGCGCTTTTGGGCACGATCCGGCCGTTTACAAACAGCGTGCCATCGATGTCGAGAAACACCATTTTGACGCGTTGCTTGGTTTTCACGAACTCTCCCCCCATGCTGCGACCGCTCGCGCCGGTATGAGACCAGTCGGAGTTTCATTATACACAACACCCTGCCAAAATAGGCACAGCGGACGCGCTCCGTTGCGCATACGCGCCGGCCTCGGCTATCATAGCCATATTGAGGACGAGCAGGAGGAACAGTCGATGCAGGTCACAATGGACACGTTGGTGTCGCTCGCAAAGCGGCGAGGCTTTATTTTCCCTGGTTCCGAGATTTACGGCGGATTGGCCAACACGTGGGATTATGGGCCGCTCGGCGCCCAGGTCAAACACAATTTGAAGCGCGCCTGGTGGCGGTTTTTCATCGAGCAAAATCCGTTGAATGTCGGTCTGGATTCGGCCATCCTCATGAATAAGCAGGTGTGGGTGGCGTCTGGACACGTGGCAAACTTCCACGACCCGATGGTGGACTGCCGTCAGTGCAAGGCACGCTTCCGGGCGGATAAACTCATTGAAGAGGCTGCAGAGGCGCAGGGGAAGTCGTTGGTGGTGGACGGCCTGCCGTTTGCCGAAATGGAGCGTCTGATTGAGGAACTTCAAATCGCTTGCCCTAACTGCGGAGCTCGCGATTTTACGAACGTCCGGCAGTTCAACATGATGTTCCGCACGTTTCAAGGCGTGACCGAAGACGCGGCCAACGAGGTTTATCTCCGCCCCGAGACCGCGCAAGGCATTTTTGTGAACTTTAAAAACGTCCAACGCACCATGCGCAAGAAACTGCCGTTTGGCATCGGCCAGTTTGGCAAAAGCTTCCGAAACGAAATTACGCCCGGGAACTTCATCTTCCGCACGCGCGAATTCGAACAGATGGAGCTCGAGTTCTTCTGCGCGCCAGGCGAAGACGAAAAATGGTTTGCGTATTGGCGGCAGACATGTATGGACTGGTTGCTCTCACTCGGGATCAAGGCGGAACATCTGCGGTTTCGCGATCACGCGAAGGAGCAACTGTCCCACTACAGCAAGGCGACGACGGACATCGAGTACCATTTTCCGTTCGGCTGGGGCGAGCTTTTGGGTGTCGCGAATCGCACCGATTACGACCTCAAGGCACACCAGGAGCACTCCGGGGAGAACATGATGGTGCAGGAGGAAGGCCGAGAGCCCTTCATTCCCTATTGCATCGAGCCTTCGATCGGCGCTGATCGCCTGTTTCTCGCGGTCTTCGCGGACGCCTACGACGAGGAAGAAGTGGCGGAAGGCGACACGCGCGTCGTTCTCCGGCTGCACCCGAAGCTCGCGCCTTACCAGGTCGCGGTGTTGCCTCTGTCGAAGAAGCTGAACGAACCGGCGCACCGTCTGTACCTGGACCTGATTCAGGTGTATAGTGCCGATTACGATGAGACGGGGTCTATTGGGAAGCGATATCGCAGGCAGGACGAGATCGGCACGCCCTTCTGCGTGACGTATGATTTCGAGTCGGAATCGGACGGACAGGTGACCATCCGGATGCGCGATTCGATGGAACAGGTCAGAATCCCCATGGAAGGCGTGCGCGCATGGCTGGATGAACAATTGCGGTCGTCGGGCGCGACGTGGTGAAGGCATGAAGCCGGCAGGATGGAGTCATGCTAAGCCGGGGGTGGGCCAGATGTCAGGTGAACACACGCAACATCACAACGACGACTTCACGTTCGTGGGAGCCCTTAGCCACAACCACGAGGTGGAGGCGTTTGTGGAGCGGCGCAACCAGATGTTGAGTTCGCGACTGGATGCGGTGGTTCCCTGGAAAGCATATCACCGGGCGAATGTGCCTCACGGCAAGAGGCAGTCGAACGGGTGACAGGCAACCCACGCCCTGGGCGGTCCGCTTCGGCGGATCGCCTTTTTTCAGCTGGCATGCCGTGCACGCTCGGGCATGTGGTACAATGTCGAAAATCTCGTAAACCTTTCACTTCTGGCGTGAACGAGAGGAAGAATCCGCAATGAGTGATGCAGTGTGGCGCCAGTGGCGTCGACCGCCCCGAGACGTCGAGGGCTCGCTTGGCGTTTTCGTCATCTTCGATGGCGCGATGTCCACCTATCTACACCAACTGGGCGTTCCCATCGGCACGCCGGTGGAGCAATTGAATCTGACTTCGCCCGATCTCGTCGCGCGTGTGCACCGCCGTTACGTCGAATCGGGTTGCACCGTCCTGCAGACCAACACGTTCATGGGCAATCGAGTCGCGTTGGAGCGCCACGGTCTCTCCGTGGACGTGGCAAGCCTCAACCGAAGGGGCGTCGAAATCGCGCGATCCGCCGCTCGCGGTGAGGCGAGCGTGTACGGCACGATGGGGCCTGCCATGGGCGGTTATCGGTACGGCGCGCTATTGCAGGACGACGAGCGCGATTTGCTTGCGCACGTCTACGCAGAACAGGCGGAGGCGCTCGTCAGCGCCGGCATCGACGGCTTGATTTTGGAAACATTCCCGGATCTCGAGGAGGCGCTCGTTGCGATTGCGGCCGTGCGCCCCCTCTTAGGGGACCTCCCGCTGGTGGTGAACCTATCACCCGAGGAAATTGGGGTGACGCGCGACGGGGTTCCGCTCGCGGAGGCATTCCGGCGCATTAGGGCGGCGGGCGCCGACGTGGTGGGACTGAACTGTCGCCTCGGACCCTACGGGATCTTGCGCTCCTACGAGCAGGCGGGCCTGTCAGCCGAGGGGCCCTATGCGGCTGTTCCAAACGCTGGGATTCTGCAGCGGTCGGAGGCGGACGAGATCGCGTACACTGGAGACACAGAGGACTTTTCGCGCCTTATGCTGCGCATTGCGCAACTTGGGGTCCGATGGCTCGGCGGTTGTTGTGGAACGACGCCGGAATATATTCGGAGCCTTCGCGATGCCCTGATGCGCGCGGACCGCAAACCACACGGGGCCACCGTTCCGGCGGACACCCGCGGGCCGAGCGGACCGTCCAGAGTGACCCTAGGATCCGGGGGCTATCACGAAGGCGTGAGTGTTGTCGAGATTGCACGTGAAAAAAAGGCCATCGTCGTCGAATTGGATCCACCGAAGCACCTGTCCATTGCTCGCTTTTTAGACGGGGCCGAAGCGCTCGCGCGCGCAGGTGCCGATCTCATCACCATGGCGGACAATTCGCTGGGCTCGGTTCGCGTCTCCAACATGGCACTGGCGAGCCTCCTCAAACAGCGCGGAATTGAGCCGTTGGTCCACGTGACATGCCGAGATCGCAACCTCATTGGGCAGCAGTCCCACCTGATGGGACTCGCCGTCCTTGGCATCCGCAACGTGTTGCTTGTGACGGGGGATCCGTCCCGGTATGGAGAGCTGCCGGGGGCCACGAGCGTGTACGACGTGTCGTCGATGGACTTGACCAAAATGGTCCGCAGGCTGAACGAGGGCATCGGTTTCTCCGGTCAACCGCTCAAACAGCCGTCTCGATTTGTCATCGGCACGGCGTTCAACCCGCACGTCCACAACTTCCGAAAGGCCGTGGAACGCCTGCAGCGAAAGGTGGAGGCGGGCGCGGATTTTGTGATGACGCAGCCCGTGTTCGATCCCGACTTGATGGCGGCCATTGCCGAGGCGACGCGAGACCTGGGCGTCCCGGTCTTCGTGGGCATCATGCCGTTGACAAGCGCTCGAAATGCGGAATTTCTTCATCATCAGGTGCCAGGCATTCGCCTGTCCGAACAGGCGCTGCGCCGCATGCAGGAGGCCGCGCCTGAGGAGGCACCCGCAGTCGGCGAGGCCATCGCTCGAGAATTGGTCGAGGTGGCCATACGACTCTTCCCGGGCCTTTATCTGGTGACTCCTTTTCTTCGTTACGAGATGACCGTTCGGCTCACCGAATACGCTCGACGCCTGGAGGCAACGCTTGTCTCCCGCCCGCATGGGCATGCGTGACGCGCGCCTCCCGAAAGCGACGAATGTCTCCTGTACGCGATTGCGGCAAACGGTAAGCCGCGATATGGTGACGGAGGACGCGTTTTGTGGAGGGAGGGCGCGTATGCGTCGGACGTGGACGCTCATGTTAGCGGGATGGATCGCCATGTTGACGGTGGGTTGCGGCGTCATGGGACGATCCCAGGCGAGCGGGGAAGTGGCAAAGACCTCTGGACGAGATCGCCCACATCCCTTGGTGTTTCAGAATCTCACGGGAGCCATGAACCAGGGCCAGGATCCGCGGTGGGATCCTCGGCCTGCGTCCGTAGGCTTGTACGGCGCGGTGTCGGTCTGGACAGTGAGCGGACGACAGGAAGTGCTCACGCCGGAGCGCGAGCCCCTTCTCTTCGCGGCGTACTGGTGTCCGCATTGCCAGCGCACGCTGCAATTGTTGACGGCCATCCGACATCGCCTCAAGCACATGCCGGTGATTGTCAACGTCGGGTATCCGGCCGGCACGTCGCTCCAGACCGCAATCCGGATTGCCCGCGAAGAGGATGCGGCACTGCATCTGGCCCCGTTCGAACAAGTGTTTATCCTCACCCCGTCGGCAGGGGACCGGTACGCGCCGCTCGGGTATCCTACCCTCGTCTTTCGCCAGGGGAGTGCGCTTTGGTCGCTCTATGGCGAGCACCGGGCCGAGATATGGGAAAAGGCTCTGTCCTAAACGCGTTAAAACGCGTACAATCACAGCATAAGCCCCACCCAAGGCGGTGAGGCAGGTCGGATCGCAGGGTGACGATGCAGATGGACGCGGGATCGCTCAGTGCGCTCTTCCAACATACGCGGACTTGGGGTCGTGCGCAGCGCGGATTGGAACTGTTTCGGTTTGCCGCTGACGCGCTGAGCCAGTTGGCGGCAGTCAACGGGGGACTCTTCATCTACCGAAAGCGGGGCGTCGAGACAGGAGGAGGTGAGCCGCAGCCGCCGGCCGTCTACCACACGTTTGGCGTGTTCGCCGCCGGTCCCGTTGCGCCCTGCCTGGAGGACCTTATGCGCTCGGATCTCACCCTCGGCGTCCCGACGGGACGATGGCTGTTGGTCGAGGACATCCCGCACGACGAACTGCGCGCGTGGCTAGCGTCCTTGTCCGTGTTAGAGTTTGGCGTATGGCCCCTCTATTCGCGAGAGGAAGTGCGTGGTGCGATGGTTGCGGTTCGCACGGAGCCCGTCGTCCACATCACTTGGGAGACGAGTCATGCGCTCATGGAAGCTTGCTCAGCTCAGGTCTCGTTGGCGCTCGACATGATCATGGCGCTCCGAGTCGCCGAACACGCGAGCCAGCGCGATCTTCTTACGGGCGCTTGGAATCGGCTCGGCATTGAACGGAGGTGGCCACACGTCCTCGAGGTGGCTCGGGAGGACCGCGCGCGTCACGCGATTGTCGGCATCGTGGACATCGACCACTTCAAGCATATCAATGACACGTACGGGCATCCGGTCGGAGACCGCGTGCTGCGCCTCGTGGCACAGACGCTCAAGGAGGAGGCGCGGCCCGATGAGCTCGTGGGCCGTATCGGTGGCGACGAATTCCTCGTCATTGCATGGTCGGATTCGCCGGATTGGCGGCCCAGAATGTTTGCTTTGCAGCGGGCCGTTCGGGAACGCTCGAGCGGCACGTGCGCGGTGTCCGTGGGAGGGAGCGTGCTCGGCGTGGATGGCGACAGCTTCGAAGCCTGTTACTCGGCCGCGGACGAACGCCTGTACGAGAACAAACGCTGGAGAAAGCAACACGGAGAAAGCCCCGTTTCGTGAACCCTCATCGCTCTTCTTCGCGCTGATCTCCTGACAAGCGGAATGAAGCCGATGCACGCCGCATACAACTGAACAGAGGTTTGGGTCCAGCTGGGAGGATCGGCGCATGTTCTCGCTTCGTCGCCGCAAAAAGGAAACCGAGATCCTCGAACAGTTGGCGCGCGTTCTGTCGCTGCTAGAAGAGCGGCTGGATGCGCCGGCGGATCGCCGGATCGACATCGCGGTCGAGCGCGTGCAGGTGGACCACGTCGATCTCAAGGAGCTCGTCTTTCGACTGGATCGGCTGGATGTCAACGAATTGAGCGGCACGCTGACCCTCGGCAACCATATCCGGCTGGACACCAGCCGAACTCCCGAGCCATCGTCCGAAACGTCTGAACTCGAAGCGACGTCAAGGGGGTACCGCATATCGTGGAACGAGGAACGACAGGCGCCGAACTCTCCGTGACGCGCGATCTTCATCCTCTCGTACGGGTCCTGTCTCCGACGTTCGTCATCGGCCAAATCACCGTTCACCAAGTGGCAGGTGCCTCCGTGATGAGCTTGGGGAACACGTGGGCGTCCGACTTTCGTCACCAAGCGCACGTGCAACAGGGGTTCGGCAACGTGTACGGAAGTCGTTCCATCGTCGCCAACAATCAGTGGTCACCATCCGCTGGGACCTCTGCGCGCGAGGATCGACCTTCGCCGTGGCCGGAGCGTTGGCTGCGCGCCTGACGCGCGGGTGTTCCGCGTTGGAGGCTGAATCATGAACCAGAAATCCAATCATCCGTTCGAGTTTCTCAATCAGCTGCAGGAACTCGGCGACGTGCGGAAGTGGCTCGGCCCCGACTTCCTGAAAAACATGCCGATGCCGAATTTTCAAGGCGTCCCTTTCTTTCAGGACGAATCGACCGCGGCGCCCTTTCCGCCCATCGACTTGTACAACCGGAGCAGTGAGATCGTGGCGGTCATCGCGCTCCCCGGGCTCAAATCCCAGGGAGACGTCGCACTCACCGTGCGCCCGCGCTTGCTGCGGGTGCGAGGTCAGCTGTCGTCGTACTTCGCCGGTGCGCACGATCACGTCCTCTCATCCGAACTGTTCCGCGGCGCGTTCGACAGGGAGATCGATTTGCCGGAGCGAGTGAATCCGGATGGCGTGAAGGCCGTCTACCGCAGCGGGTTGCTCATCGTGTACATGGCGAAGGATCTCACGCGCGAGACGCCCGGCAACACCGTCGCCATCGAGTTTGCACCCGAAGAAGGCTGAAGGGAGGGGGCTCATTGCGCGCATGGCCAATGCACCTTCACGTGGGCACCATCGAGCGCTCGTCAGCGCTCCTCGTGGGCGGCTGTAACGTCGTCTATGGGCTCAGTTCGCACGAGAAGTCCAACGTAGGCTTTGGCGCGGTCGGCTCCCAATCGTGGGTCGCGCAGAATCGCGTGCTACTCTACGATCCCGACGGGATCGACATGCCGGTCGACGATCGCGACATGCACGTCCTGCAGACGCGCCAGCAGGCGCCCATCGATACGCGAATCGCATTTCAGAGCCTTGGCGTGAATTCCATGCAGCAAAATGCAGGCCTCTTCGTCGGGGATGCGCAGATCACAGGCTGGGATCAGCATCAGAAGTCCAACAAGGCCTCGGGCGATATCGGCGGCGATCACAACGTCGAGATCGCGGGGCTCCACGTGAATTACGACGCGGACGGGATGGACGGCGTCTTCCTGGATAGTGATCACAAAGCGGGCACCTTCGTGCGCCAGGGATAGCGCAGCGAGGTGCCCGCTGTTCGCGAACCTCAGGCTCTTGCGGCGGCCATTTTTTCGCGCAGTTTCTCGGTCAACTTCGGGACGATCTCGAACAGATCGCCCACGACACCGTAATCAGCGATCTCGAAGATGGGCGCTTCGGCGTCCTTGTTAATGGCGATGATGAGCTTCGACTGGCTCATCCCCGCGAGGTGCTGAATCGCGCCGCTGATGCCACATGCAATGTAGACGTCCGGCGTCACGACCTTGCCCGTCTGCCCAATTTGCAGGCTGTAGTCGCAGTACCCAGCGTCGCAGGCCGCGCGCGACGCGCCCACCGCAGCGTCCAAGACCTCCGCGAGCTCGTAGAGCGGCTTGAAGCCCTCTGCGCTCTTGACACCGCGGCCACCGGAAACCACCACGCGCGCCTCGGTGAGATCCCGGCCAGTGCTCGCCTTCTTCTGGACGTTCACCACCCGGGTTTTGACGTCGGCCGGTTCGTCAAACGCGCGCACGTCGACTTCCGCGGATCCGCCTTGTTCGGCGTCTGCGGGGAGGTTATTCGGGCGGACCGTCACCACATAGGGCGTCGACAAGACCCGCTTCGTCTCGAACGCCTTGCCCGCGTAGATCGGCCGCTTGAACAAGACGTCGCCGCCCTGCACATCGAGGCTCACCACGTCAGAGACCTGTGGTGCATCCAGTGCAGCCGAGATCTTCGGCGCCAGGTCGCGGCCGCCGGCCGTGTGTCCAAGCACCACCACGTCGGGCTGCACTTCGTCCAGGACAGGGCGCAGGGCGAGGTAATAGTGTTCCGAGTCATAGTTGGCCAGGGAATCGCCTTCAATGGCAATGACCTTGTCCTGAGGGTGCTGCGCGAGTTCGGCCGCTGCATCCTTCACCTGGCTCCCGATCACGACCGACACAATCGAACCGCCATCCGCAATCGCGCGCGCGGCCCCAAGCGCCTCCAGGGCGACCTGACGCAGTTTTCCGTCCCGCTGTTCCGCAATGACCAAAACTTTCTTCGGCATCGTTTCCTACCTCCCGTTGTTGTGTCACTCACCGCATGACTTCACCGAAGCGCCTTGACGAGAATCTCGGCCAATTGCTCCGCCTGCTCGTCCGGGGTGCCGGTGATCTTCTGACCGGCCTGGCGCTTCGGCGGCAGGGTCACCTCGACGCGCTCCACTTTTGGGGCCACGTCGTCGCTCGACAGGCCGAGATCCGACAGCGTGAGGGTGGTAAGCGGTTTCTTCTTGGCCTTCATAATGTTGGGAAGCGATGGATAGCGCGGCTCGTTCAGTCCCTGTTGGGCCGTGAACAGAGCCGGAAGCGTCGCGGTCACAGTCTGGACATCGCCGTCAATCTCCCGCACGCCAGTCGCTTGATTGCCCTCGATGGTCAGCTTCGTGACCGCAGCGATGTGGGGGAGACCGAGTTGATGTGCGACGCGGATGGCCACCTGACCGGCTCCGTTGTCGACGGAGAAGTTGCCTGCGAGCAGGACATCAAACGACTTGTCCTTCAAATAGGCGACAATGGCTTTCGCAATCGCGCGCTCATCTGTCAGTTCTGGCGCTTCAATCAGGACGGCTTCGTCCGCCCCCATGGCGAGTGCCGTGCGCAAAGCCTGCGTCGTGTTTTCATTGCCCACGCTGACCACGGTCACCGTGGCGCCTTGATTTTCTTTCAACTGGATGGCTTCTTCAACAGCGTACTCGTCGTAGGGGTTGATGATCCACTTGACGCCATCCTCGGCAATCTTGCCATCCACGAGTCGGATGCGCTCTTCCGTGTCGAATGTCTGCTTCATGAGTACCACGACATGCATGATGCAAAACCTCCTACCAAAATGATGGGTGGTGTCTTGGGCCCCGAGCCACTAGGCGCGGAGACCTCGGAGAAAGAAGTCGACGGTTTTGTCGACTTGGGCCGACAGGGAATACCGCCTGCCCGAGATCAGCCAAGACGATACGACTTCGTCCATGGCGCCAAAGATCAACAACCGCGTGAGCTTCACGTCCAAGTCGCGGCGGAAGATCCCTTGTTCGATTCCGCGCACCAGCACGTCTTCAATCAGCTGAATATAAGGCTTGAGCGCTTTGCTGATCTCGCTGTGCAATTCGCGCGAACTTTGGCGGAGCTCGAGCTGCGTGACCTTGGCCAGTTGAACATCCTTCTCGAGTTCGGTGAAGTGAAGCTCGCAGATCTTGCGAATCGCTTCATCCGCGCGATCATCTTCGTGCACATGCTCATGAAACTTGCGCACGAGGCTGCCGAGCTTCTCCCGAAACAAAGAGATCAAGATGTCCTCCTTGTTTTTAAAGTACAGATAAATGGTCCCGTCCGCTACGCCCGCCTCGCGGGCAATTTTGGACACCTGCGAATTGAAGAAACCGTGTTCCGCAAACACTTTCAGCGCCGCTTTGAGGATTGCCTCGTACTTTTCTCTCCTTTTCTCCGCCAATCCACTTGTCATGAATTCACCTCGGTGTTAATATCGAGTCAAGCAATGAATGAACGCTCATTCATTTTCGTACCCCCATAGTAAATGGCGTGGGCGAGAATGTCAACGATGCAATCGCTTTTTTTACTCATGAGTTGTAAGCGGTTGCGGATGTGCCTCATCGAGACGCTGGCATGCTGAGGCCTGATGAGCGAAGCAGACCAACGAAGAAGCAGAAGGGAAGTGAACTGACGTGTTGCTTGCCATCAATGATATCGCCTTCGTGGCAGCGGTTGCGTATGCGCTTTATCTGTTTGGCACCGTCGTCTATCGGCGATATCGGTATGTCATGTTGGGAAAACCAGTTCCCTTGGACTGGCGTCCGGAATTCGGCGAGTTCATGGCGCAGGTGTTTGGACAGAAAAAGTTGTTCAAGGACAAGAAGAGCGGCGCGATGCACTTTGTTATGTTCTACGGCTTCATCGTACTCCAATTTGGCGCGCTCGACATCATCGTGAAAGGACTCACGCTTGGGCGGCACATTCCTTATCCCGCGTACGAGACGTTCTCGTTCACGCAGGAGTGGGTGGCCATCCTCGTCCTCGCCGCGACAGCATACGCCGCCTACAGAAGGTACGGTGAGCGTGTCAAGCGGCTGAAGCGCGGATTCAAGCCGAGCATCGTCCTCATCCTCATCTCGAGCTTGATGATCTGCGTTCTCATGGATCTGTCGTTCGAACGCGTTTGGCAACAAGAGCCGAGCGCCTGGTGGGCGCCCATCTCGTCGCTCATCGCGTCGGCCCTGTGGGGTGTCGGCCCGAAGGGTGGAGAAATTGGATTCTATATCTTTTGGTGGCTGCACCTGCTTGTACTGCTGACGTTCCTCGTGTACGTGCCGCAGTCGAAGCACTTTCACCTCATGGTGGCGCCCATCAACATCTGGCTGCATCGCAAGGGAGCACCTGGCAGGCTCCGTCCTCTGAACCTCGAGGATGAAAACGCGGAGTCGTTCGGAGTCGGCAAAGTGGAGGACTTCGAGCGCAAGCAGATGATCGACTTCTTTGCCTGCGTGGAGTGCGGGCGGTGTACCAATTCGTGCCCCGCTTCCAACACGGGCAAGCCGCTCTCGCCGATGCACCTGATTGTCAAGATGCGCGATCACCTCATCGAGAAAGGGATGGCGCAGACCGGCCTGAACGCCTTCGAGCCCAGTTTCCTCTTGCCCAAGCGAGAGGGCATGGCACACAAGATGGCGTCCGGCGGTGAAAATATCTCCTTTCCTGACGGCGTCGTCACGGACATCGAGCCTACCTTCCACTGGCAGCAGGAAGAGTGGCGGCTCACGCAGGCCGATCCAACGGAACTGTCGCTCATCGGCGACGTGATCACGGAAGAGGAGATTTGGGCCTGCACGACCTGCCGCAACTGCGAGGATCAGTGCCCGGTCGGCAACGAGCACGTCGACAAGATCATCGATCTGCGGCGTTACCTCGTCTTGATGGAGGGCAGCATGCCCAAGGAAGCCCAGCGCGCGATGCAGAACATCGAACGCCAGGGCAACCCGTGGGGATTGAGCCGCAAGGATCGGGCTCAATGGATGGAGGGCCTCGACGTTCCGGTCCCGACAGTTCATGAGAACCCAGATTTCGAATATCTGTTCTTCGTGGGTTCCATGGGTTCGTACGACCGCCGGGCGCGCAAAGTGACCCATGCCGTGGTGCGGTTGCTGCACGAGGCGGGCGTGAACTTCGCAGTGCTCGGCAATGAGGAGAATGGTTCGGGTGATACGCCGCGTCGCCTTGGCAACGAGATGCTGTTCCAGCAGCTTGCCATGGAGAACATCGCGACGTTTCAACAATATGGGGTGCGCAAGATTGTGACCGCGTGCCCGCACACGTTCAACACGCTGAAAAACGAGTACCCGGATTTCGGGCTCGAAGGTGTGGAGGTGTATCACCACACGCAATTGCTCGCCCAACTGGTTCGCGAGGGCAAGCTCCGCCCGACGCATCCGCTGAACGAGCGGATCGTCTACCACGACGCCTGCTACCTGGGCCGCTACAACGGCGTGTTCGACGCGCCGCGCGATATCCTGAAGGCCATCCCCGGGGTGGAACTCGTGGAGATGGAGCGGAATCGCGAAAACGCGATGTGCTGCGGCGCAGGCGGTGGGCGGATGTGGATTGAGGAGACCCGCGGCAAGCGGATCAATCTCGCGCGGACCCAGCAGGCGCTTGCGACGAATCCGACCGTCATTGGCAGCGCGTGTCCGTACTGCCTGACCATGATGGAGGACGGGACGAAGCTGACCGAGACGGACGATCGCGTCAAGGCGCGCGACGTGGCCGAGCTGCTCGCCGCGTCGGTCTTCGGAGAAGACCTTCGCCAACCGACCGAAGATGAGGAGGTTCAAGCCGGATGAGACAAATTCGCCGAGCTGCCGTCATTGGGTCCGGCGTGATGGGGGCGCAAATCGCCGCTCATCTCGCCAACGTAGGCATTCCGAGCCTGCTGTTGGACCTCGTTCCACAGGAGTTGACGCCGGAAGAACAAAAGAAGGGTCTGTCGCTCGATCATCCCGCGGTGCGCAATCGCTTAGCGACGGAGGCCATTCGCAGGCTGCACAAGCTCAGCCCGGCGCCCTTGTTCCGCGCCGACTACGCCAAACTGATTACACCCGGAAACCTGGAGGACGACCTGCATCGGATCGCCGAGGTCGATTGGGTGATTGAGGTCATCGTGGAGAGCCTCGAGCCTAAGCGCCAACTGCTCGAGCGTATCGAGCGGTATTGGCACGAGGGCTTGATTGTGAGCACCAACACGTCGGGTATCTCCATCAACGCGATGGTCGAGGGCCGAAGCGAGGCGTTCCGCCGACACTTCCTCGGCACGCACTTCTTCAATCCTCCGCGTTACATGAAGCTGTTGGAGATCATTCCTGGCCGGGATACGGATCCCGCCATCGTGGAGTTCATGCGCGACTTTGGAACGGAGCGTCTCGGCAAAGGCGTGGTGTTGGCGAAAGACACGCCGAACTTCATCGCCAATCGCATCGGCACCTACGGCCTCTTGGTGACCATGGAGGAGATGCAAAAGGGCGGCTTCACCGTTGAGGAGGTCGACGCCATCACCGGTCCGGCCCTCGGGCGCCCGAAGAGCGCGACCTTCCGCACGCTGGATCTCGTCGGGATCGACACGTTTGTCCACGTGGCCAACAACGTGCGTCAGAACGTGACCGATCCACAGGAACAGCGGGCGTTTGAGGTGCCAGAGGCCATCCAGAAGCTCGTCGAGCGCGGGTGGCTCGGCGAGAAAAGCGGACAAGGCTTTTACAAGCGCGTGAAGCAAAACGGCCAGCGCCAGATCCTCGTGCTCGATCTCGACACGTTCGAGTACCGCGAGCAAAAGAAGATCGCTTCGTCGGCGCTCGAGGCCTCGAAGCAGGCCAAAGGGGCGGCCGGAAAGGCGAAGGCGCTCCTCCAGGGCGGCGATCGGTACGCAGAACTCGCGTGGAACATCGTCAAGCGCGTGCTTGTGTACTCGGCCGAGAAACTGGGCGAGATCGCGGACACGATTCAGGACATCGACGCCGCCATGCGCTGGGGGTTCAACTGGGATCTCGGGCCGTTTGAACTCTGGGACGCGCTCGGACTGGTGGAGACGGCCGAGCGGATGCGCGCGGAAGGACTCAGGCTGCCCTCATGGGTGGAGGACTGGATTGCTGCGGGGCATCGCGCCTTTTACGAAGAGAAAGACGGCAAGCTGACCATGCCGGTGAACGGCAAGCCTGAGCCTGTTCGGGTGCCGGCTGGGGTGATCGATCTCGCCGCGCTGAAGAAGGCGGGCAAGGTCATCGCGCAGAACTCGGGCGCGAGCCTCATCGACCTGGGCGACGGCGTCGCGTGCCTGGAGTTCCATTCGCAGAACAACGCGATTGGCCCCGACATTCTGACGATGATCGAAAAGAGCGTGGCCATCGCGGAGAAAGACTTCGCGGGCCTGGTCATCGCGAACCAGGGCAAGAACTTCTGTGTCGGCGCGAACCTCGTGCTCATCCTGATGGCGGCGCAGGAAGGCGACTGGGACGAAATCGACTTGTCCATCCGCCAATTCCATCGCGCCATGCTCGCGCTTCGCTATAGCCAGGTGCCAGTGGTGGCGGCGCCGCATCGGATGACGCTCGGAGGCGGGGTCGAAGTGTGCCTCGCGTCGTCAAGAGTGCTGCCAGCCGCCGAGACGTATTTCGGACTGGTTGAGGTAGGCGTCGGCGTCATTCCTGGCGGTGGCGGCTGCAAGGAGACGGCTCGCCGCGTGGCGGAATCGGTCGGCCCAGACGACGATCTCGTCCCTGCGCTCGCCCGGATGTTCCAGACGATTGGCACCGCCAAGGTGTCGACGAGCGGTGCAGAGGCACTCGCGATGGGCTGGCTGCGCGAGACGGATCGCATCGTCGTGAACGACGACCTGCGCATTTCGGCCGCAAAGGCGGAGGTCCTACGCATGGCTGAGATCGGCTACACCCCGCCGCCCAAGGCGAAGGACATCCGGGTCGCCGGCCGCGATGGCAAAGCCACGTTGCAGATGGCCGCGCGCAGCATGTGGAACGGCGGCTACATTACGGATTATGACCTCCACATCGCCTACAAGCTCGCGCACGTGCTGGCGGGTGGCGACGTGCCGGCGGGCTCCCTCGTGAGCGAGGACTACCTACTCGATCTCGAGCGCGAGGCGTTCCTCAGCCTGTGCGGAGAGCCGAAGACCATCCAGCGCATGCAGCACATGCTCGCCACCGGAAAGCCGCTTCGCAACTGAAGCGGGCCCACGACGGATACGACGATAGGGAGTGAAACCCATGCGGGAAGCTGTGATTGTTTCGGTTGCACGCACGCCGGTCGGAAAGGCCAAGCGCGGTGTGTTTCGCCATACGCGGGTGGAGGACCTCGGGCGCGCCGCGGTGCGCGCGGCGGTCGAGCGCGCGAAAGGGCTCGATCCCGCCGAGATTGAGGACGTCGTCATCGGCTGCGCCATGCCGGAGGGCGAACAGGGGCTGAACGTGGCGCGCATCATCTCCCTGTACAGCGGGTTGCCGGAGACCGTGCCCGCGATGACCATCAACCGCTTCTGTTCGTCCGGCCTTCAGGCCATTGCCATTGCGGCCGAGCGCGTGATGCTTGGACACGTGGAGGTCGCGCTCGCGGGCGGCGTCGAGACGATGAGCCACGTCCCGATGAGCGGCTTCAAGCCGTCCCCGCACCCGGACATTTTGCTCGAGATGCCGGACATCTACATCTCCATGGGTCACACCGCGGAGAACGTGGCCAAGCGGTTCGGCGTGAGCCGCGAAGATCAGGATCGGTTCGCGTATGAGAGCCATCAGAAGGCGTATGCGGCGCAGCAGGCGGGCAAGTTTGACGACGAGATCGTCCCCGTGGAGACGAAGGTGTGGGACATCGACGAGGAGGGACGCCCGCACGAGAGAACCATTCGGGTCACGCAGGACGAGGGCGTTCGGAAGGACACGACCCTCGAGGTTCTCGCGACGCTGCGGCCCGCGTTTTCCGCCGGCGGCACCGTGACCGCAGGAAACGCCTCGCAGATGAGCGACGGCGCGGCGGCCGCGGTCGTCATGACGGCGGAAAAAGCGCAGCAACTGGGCCTGAAGCCGCTCGCCACCTTCAAGAGCTTCGCGGTCACGGGCTGCGATCCGGCCATCATGGGTATCGGGCCGGTAGGCGCCATCCCAAAGGCGCTGAAGCTGGCGGGTCTTTCGCTCGCGGACATCGATCTCTTCGAGATCAACGAGGCTTTCGCGTCGCAGTGCCTACAGGTGATCCGGTCGCTCGACATCGATCCGGCCAAGGTCAACGTCAACGGCGGCGCCATCGCGCTCGGGCATCCGCTCGGCTGCACAGGCGCGAAGCTCACGGCCACCCTGATCCACGAGCTGCGCCGGCGCGGCGGCGGTTACGGCGTCGTGTCGATGTGCATCGGCGGCGGCATGGGGGCAGCCGGCGTATTCGAAGTTCATCAACCTTGAAACAACTGCACACAAGGAGTGAGATGACATGGAAAACAAAACGATCGTCAAGGGCGGGGCGTTCATCATCGAGGAGCTGGAGCCCTCGGCCGTGGTAACGCCGGAAGGCTTCACTGAGGAACAGAAGATGATCGCGGAGACGACGAAGAACTTCATCGAGTCGGAGGTCGTGCCACATCACGAGGAGATTGAGTCCCTGAACTACGAGCTCACGGTGAAATTGTTGCGCAAGGCGGCCGATCTCGGCCTTTTGTCCGCTGAAGTGCCAGAGGCGTACGGGGGACTCGGCCTTGACAAGGTGAGCGCGACGCTCATCAACGAGCACGTGTCGCGCGGCGGATCGTTTGGGCTCTCGTTTGGTGCGCACACCGGCATTGGCACGCTCCCGATTGTCTACTTCGGCAACGAGGATCAGAAGAAGAAGTACCTGCCGAAGCTCGCGACCGGTGAGTGGATTGGCGCGTACTGCCTGACGGAGCCCTCGTCTGGCTCGGACGCGTTGGGCGCCAAGACGACGGCGAAGCTGTCGGAAGACGGGAAGTACTACATCCTGAATGGCACGAAGCAGTTCATCACCAACGCGGGTTTCGCAGACGTCTTTGTGGTGTACGCCAAAGTTGATGGCCAGCACTTCAGCGCCTTCATCGTGGAGCGGACCATGCCTGGCGTGAGCTTGGGACCCGAGGAGCAGAAGATGGGTATCAAGGGATCGTCCACGCGCCAGGTCATCCTGGAAGACGTGAAGGTGCCCGTAGAGAACCTCTTGTTTGAGGTGGGGAAGGGGCACCAAATCGCGTTTAACATTCTCAACATCGGCCGCTTCAAGCTGGGCGCGGGTGCCCTCGGCGGATCAAAGATTGCCCTTGAGACGTCGGCGAAGTACGCGAACGAGCGCAAGCAATTCGGGAAGAAGTTGTCCGAATTTCCGCTGATTCAGCGCAAGCTGGCGAGGATGAACACCCAGATCTACGCGTTGGAGAGCGTCGTGTACCGCACCGCCGGGCTGCTTGACGCCATCCTGGAGACGGTGGACGTGACCAAGCCCGATGCCGGCGTTCAGTCGGCCAAGGCTATCGCGGAATACGCCATCGAGTGCTCCATCAACAAGGTCTTCGGGTCGGAGGTTTTGGACTACGTCGTGGACGAGGCTGTCCAGATTCACGGCGGCTACGGCTTCATCAAAGAATACGGCGTCGAGCAGATGTATCGGGATTCGCGCATCAACCGGATTTTCGAGGGCACGAACGAGATCAACCGGATGCTCATCCCCGGCACGATGCTGCGGCGCGCGATGAAGGGCGAATTGCCGCTGTTCCAGAAGGCGCAGGCGCTGCAGGCGGAGCTCATGCAGATGGTCCCGGGCCTGACGCCGCCCGAGGGCGTGTTGGCCGAAGAGAAGCAGCTCATCGAGAACATGAAGAAGGTCTTCCTCATGGTCGGTGGCCTGGCTGCGCAGGCGCTGCAGGCGCGCGTAAACGACGAACAGGAGATTCTGGCGAATCTGGCGGACGTCGCGATTCTGGCGTTCGCGGCGGAGAGTGCGTACCTGCGGGCCATGCAGCAGGTGGAGTCGGCGGGCGAGGCGCAGGCCGCACTGAAGATCGCCATGACACGCGCGTTTGTGCAGGACGCCGTGGCGAAGGTGGAACAGGCGGCGAAGGAGAGCTTGGCGCACGTGAGCCAGGGAGATGCGCTGAAGATGCAGTTGTCCATCCTGAAGCGGCTGACGCGCCGTTCCGAGGTTGACGTGATCGCGCTGGATCGCGAGATCGCGAAGCGCGTGGTGGAAGCCGAAGGGTACGTGTGCTGAACGATAGCCGCGAAGGGAAGGTGACCCTGGATGGAGAGGCCGTGGTTGAAGCATTATCCGCCGGAGGTGCCGAGCACCTACGAGTATCCGCGCGAGAACCTGGCATCGTTTTTGTTGCACTCGGCGGAGGCTTATCCGGATCGGCCTGCCCTGTGGTTCTTCGGGTATAAGATGACCTACCGCGAGCTCTTGGACGCCTGCTGTCGCTTTGCCAACGCGATGCGAGCGATTCCCCTAAACAAGGGGGATCGCCTCGCCATCATGTTGCCCAACTGTCCGCAGGCCGTGATCGCGTATTACGGGGCGCTGTTGGCCGGATTGACGGTGGTCCAGCACAATCCGATGTACACGCCGCGCGAGCTCAAGCACCAACTGGAAGATTGCGGCGCCCGAGTCCTGGTGACGCTCGACGAGCTGTGGCCCCGGGTGGAAGCGGTGGAAGGCGAACTGCCTGTGGAGCACTATGTGGTGACATCCATTCGGGATTATCTGCCGCCCGTGAAATCGCTTTTGTATCCCCTGCAGATGAGCCGCCAGGGCGGTGTGCCGAAGGTGCCCTACGGCACGCGGGTGCTGGCTTGGAAACATTGCCTCGCGAGCGCGGCGAGGGATTTGCCGAAGGTCGAGATCGATCCCATGGAGGACATCGCACTCATTCAGTACACGGGCGGCACCACGGGCGTTCCGAAAGGCGCGATGCTGACGCATTACAATCTTGTGGCTAACGCGATTCAGAGCGCCTTGTGGACGTACAAGCTGCAACGCGGCAAGGAGCGATATCTGGCCGTACTGCCGTTCTTCCACGTGTTTGGCATGACGGTTCTCATGAATCAGTCCATGTACACCGGGGGCATGTTGATTCTCGTGCCTCGCTTTCAGGCGGAGCAAGTGCTGAAGCTCATTCACGAGTTCAAGCCGACCGTCTTTCCGGGCACGCCCACCATGTACATCGCGCTGATGAATCACCCGGATCGTTCTCGCTACGATCTTTCGTCCATCGAAGTTTGCGTGAGCGGCGCGGCGCCACTTCCCCACGAGGTGCAGGCTCAGTGGGAAAAGCTCACGGGCGGCAAGCTCGTCGAAGGCTACGGCCTGACCGAAGCGTCGCCCATCACGCACGCAAACAATTTCTGGGCCGAGCGCAAGCCCGGTTCCATCGGCATCCCTTTTCCGGACACGGATGCGCAGGTGGTCGATCCCGACGGAAACCCGCTCCCTGTCGGCGAAATTGGCGAACTCGCGGTGCGGGGCCCGCAGGTGATGAAGGGCTATTGGAATCGCCCGGATGAAACCGCTTCGGTGCTGCGAAACGGGTGGCTGTTCACCGGAGACCTTGCGAAGATGGACGAGGACGGTTATTTCTATATTGTCGATCGCAAGAAGGACATCATCATCGCGGGCGGCTACAACATCTACCCCCGCGAGGTCGAAGAGGTTTTGTACGAACATCCCGCCGTCGCGGAGGCGGCTGTGGTCGGTGTGGAAGATCCGTATCGCGGCCAGACGGTGAAGGCGTTTATCCAGCTGAAACCGGGCATGCAGGTCACGGAACAGGAGCTCGATGAGTGGTGCCGGGCCAATTTGGCCGCATACAAAGTCCCGCGGGCATACGAGTTCCGAGACAGTCTGCCCAAATCGGCCGTGGGAAAAATCCTCCGCCGTGCGCTCACGGAGGAGACCACGCGACAGGCGTGACGGCAAGGAGGGTCGCGGCGTGCCCATGTATCCAGGGGGAAATGCAGAAGCAGCGACGGACGCGAGCGTCCGCACGTTCGCCGATTTCATTGGGGCGAAACTGGTGAGCGCAGACGATGACGAAGTGGTGGCCGAGTTAGTCATCCAGCCGCATCACTGGAATCTGGCGCGCATCGTGCACGGAGGCGTGTACATGTCGCTGCTCGATTCGGCCATGGGGCTCCTCGTCAGCCTCCACTATCCGAACCGGCCCGTGGTGACGACGAACCTCAACATTCACTTCACGGAGCCTGCGAGCGAAGGTACGCTCGTCTGTAGAGCGAAGTTCATCCATCGAGCGCGAAGCACCATGACTGTGGAGGGGCGCGTGTACCTGGGAGAGGACAGGTTGTGCGCGCACGCCACGGGATCGTTCCGCGTCCTGAAGCTACCTTCTTGAAAGGAATTCGGTATCGAAACAAGGCCGTCTGCGGGCACATGTTGGCTGCAGACGGCCTTTTCACAGGTTTTTCGCCCATATCTGATGTGTTTTTTGAGAGAAGGGCTTGTCAAACACTATATCTAGTGTTACGCTAATGCCTGTCCAAAGCATGTGATGTGTCAAGGGAATGGGTGCCCGCCACGGGGCGGGTGAAAAGGGAATCCAGTGGAAATCTGGAGCGGTCCTCGCCACGGTGACGCGGATCGCGGCGGCATGGGAACTTTCCAGCCACTCGGATGTCGAAAGACGTCGACACCGGGGAAGGCGCCGTCCGCGGATGAAGCGAAGCCCGGAGACCTGCCCATTCTCGAAGGATCCGACGCTCACGAGGGATTGAGAAGTCGGCGGACCGAGGACAGTTGCGCACTTCGACTGATCCGTCTTCCGCCGTCTGCTCATCCGGGTGAGCGCCCCGGATGAGCTTTTTTGTGGGCGAAACTCAAGGTTTCAGGACGAGGTGCGGGGAGTGAATGCGATGGTACACCCAAGTGACACGTCAACAGGACTGATGGAGCGGACGAGTGAGGATGAACGCCGTGCGGGGCGCGCGAGCCATGCGCTAGAGGAATGGCGCGATCGCGTCAAGACCTTCACAGTGGAAAAGCGAGATGGGCGGATCGAGCCGCTGTCTCTGGACAAAATCTTCGCATTTTTAAAGCGCGGCTGCGAAGCGGCCGAGGGATGCGATCCGGAACGCCTGGCGGCGGACGTGTGGCCTCAGCTCCGGGACGGCATGCGGACGTCGGAGATTGCGCGCGTCGCGATTCAAGCGGCGGTGGAAAAGACGAGCGTCGCCGAACCCGGGTGGCAGTTTGTCGCGGCTCGGTTGTTGCTCTTCGATGCGTACAAGCAAGCGTCGCGCAACCGGGGTTATCGTCATTTGGGTTACGGGGACTTTTATCAGTTGATTGTCGAGCTGGAGCGAATCGGGCGGTACGGCACGTACATACGACAGCACTACAGCGAGGACGAGATCGCCGAACTGGCCGCCTACATCAAGCCGGAGCGAGATTACCTGTTTAACTACGTGGGTCTGAAGCAACTGCTGGATCGGTACGCCATTCGCAATCTGGACAACGAGATCATGGAACTGCCGCAAGAGTTGTTCATGGGCGTGTCCATGCACCTCGCCATGAAGGAAAAGGAGAAGGTCGCCTGGGCGAAGCGATTCTACGACATGCTGTCCACGCTGCAGGCCACGGTGGCCACGCCCACACTGAGCAACGCGCGCAAGCCGTTCCACCAGCTGAGCTCTTGCTTCATCGACATGCCAGAGGACGATCTCGTCAGCATCTACGCCACAGACGAAGCCTTCGCGCGCGTCTCGAAGTTCGGCGGCGGGATGGGCATCTACGTGGGCAAAATCCGGGCTCGCGGATCGGCCATCCGCAATCATCCGGGGGCGTCGGGCGGCGTGGTGCCTTGGATCCGCAACTTCAACAACACGGCTGTAAGCTGCAACCAACTCGGCATGCGAGCCGGCGCGGCGGCCGTCTACCTCGACGTGTGGCACAAGGACATTCTGGACTTCCTGCAGCTGCGCACGAACAACGGCGACGAGCGGATGAAGGCGCACGACATCTTCCCGGGCGTGTGCATTCCGGACCTCTTCATGCGGCGCGTAGAGGAGCGCGGCATGTGGTACCTGTTCTGCCCGTACGAGGTCCGCAAGGTCATGGGCTTCTCGCTGGAAGACAGTTGGGGCGAAGAGTTCGAGCGGCGGTATCAGGCGTGCGTGGAGAATCCAAAGCTGCCGCGCGTGGAGATCCCGGCCATCGAAATCATGAAGCGGATTATGCAGTCCGCGTTCGAGACGGGAACCCCGTTCATCTTCTTCCGCGACACGGCCAATCGCCTCAACCCGAACAAGCACGCGGGCATGGTCTACTGCAGCAACTTGTGCACGGAGATCATTCAAAACATGAGCCCGTCGCGCCGAATCGAAGAGACGGAAGAGGGCGGGATCATCACCACGAAGACGGAGGCCGGCGATTTCGTCGTCTGCAACCTGTCCTCGCTGAACCTGGGGCGGTGCCGCGATCTCGACAGCATTCGCGAGACCGTGCGCCGGCAGATTCGCGCGATGGACAACGTGATCGACCTAAACCATTATCCGGTGCCCCAGGCCGCCGTCACGAACCGCAAGTATCGGGCGGTGGGCCTCGGCGTGAGCGGTTATCACCAATATCTCGCGGAGAAGGGCATCGCGTGGGAGTCGGAGGCCCACGTGAAACACGCCGACGAGCTGTTTGAGTGGATCAACTTCTTTGCCATCGAGGCGTCCATGGAGCTGGCGCGCGAAAAGGGACCGTATCCGCTGTTCGAAGGCTCCGATTGGCAAACCGGGCGGTACTTCGATCTGCGCGGGTACCGGACGCGCCCAGGTGGTCCAGACTGGGACGGCCTGCGCCGCAAGGTGGCCGAGTACGGCGTGCGCAACGCGTATCTGGTGGCCATTGCGCCGACCAGCAGTACGAGCCTGATTGCGGGCAGCACGGCAGGCATCGACCCCGTGTACGCGCGCTTTTTCCTCGAGGAGAAGAAAAACGGCGTCGTACCTCAGACCGCGCCCAATCTGAACGACAAGACGTTCTGGTACTACAAGGAGGCGCACACCATCGATCAGCGCTGGAGCATCGAAGCGTGCGCGGCACGGCAGCGGCACGTGGATCAGAGCCAATCGTTCAATCTGTACATCACGCCAGGCATCAGTGCGCGGCAGTTCCTGGATCTTTACCTGTTGGCGTGGAAGCGGGGCCTGAAGACCGTGTATTACGTCCGCAGCAAATCGGTGGAAGTTGAGGATTGCGTCGCGTGTACGTCATGAGGTCACCGGCAGGTGTTCCCGCGCACAGGCGGACGAGGATCGACAGGAGGATTCGGTCATGCAACTGAAACGGACGAGGCTATTTAACGCAGAGGGCGATCGCGACTGGGGCAAGCGTCGAATTATCGGTGGGAATACCACCAACATGATTGAGCTCAACAACATCAAGTACGAGTGGGCCTACAAGCTTTATCGGGCCATGATGAACAACTTCTGGATTCCAGAAGAAATCCCCTTGGCCGACGACGCTCGCCAATACGATTTGCTGAGCGAGGACGAACGCAGAAGCTATAACAAGGTCCTGTCCTTTCTGATCTTCATGGACAGCCTGTTGACGCACAATCTACCGAATATCAACGAGTACATCACCGCGCCCGAGGTCAACCTGTGCCTCACCGTACATGCCTTCCAGGAGGCGGTGCATTCGCAGTCCTACGGCTACGTGCTGGATTCCGTCGTCAACCCGGCGACGCGAGACCAGATCTACAACGAATGGCGAAATGATGACCACCTGCTTCGGCGAAATCAGTTCATTACGGACCTGTTCGAGGAATTCATCGAGAACCCGACAGACCGGAATTTGATGAAGACCATCGTCGCCAACTACATCCTGGAGGGCGTGTACTTCTACGCGGGGTTCGGCTTTTTCTTCGTGCTGGGGCGCCAAGGCAAGATGCTCGGAACGGTTTCGGAGATCAAATTCATTCAACGAGACGAGCTGACGCATCTCGCGATTTTCCGCAACCTGTATCACGAGATCATCCGCGAAAACCCAGGCATCGTCACGCCCGACATGGAAGAAGAGTTCGTCGAGATGATGCGCACGGCCGTGCAGCACGAAATCGCGTGGGGACAGTACGTGACGCAAGGGAAGATCGTGGGACTGACCGACGCGCTCATCGACGCGTACATCAAATATCTCGCGAATCTGCGACTTCAGTCGCTGAACCTGCCCGTCCTTTACCCGGAAATCAAGGAGCATCCGATGCCGTGGATGGACAGCTTCGCTGCCATCAACTCGCACAAGACCGACTTCTTCGAACAGCGCGTGACCAACTACACGAAAGCTGGCAATCTCAACTGGGACGACCTATAAGAACTGCTTCGCGGGGCCGCCTGATGGCGGCTCTTTTTCGTCCGCATGTCTGTGACGTTTCCGGGAAACCTTTGGTTGAAAAGCCCTTGGCTCGTCCTCCAGCACATCGCCGCAATTGCTTTTTTACGGCACCAGATTACAATAAATCACGTCTGACGACATCCTCGTGTCCTATCCTAATGGTTTGCGATGAAATCCGTCGAGAAATGAGGAGCGCTTCCGTATCATGCGTGGACATGACTGGTCCTGGTTGCATCCTGTCATTATCTGTGTCATCATCGCTGCGGTCGCCTATGCCATGTTTAACTTCGGCAGCGTGAAGCGGCTCGTGGTCGGCAAGCCGATGCGGACGCGCGATCTCCGCGAATCCCGCAACTTACTCGTCTGGTGGATGGCGCTGCCGGTGCTCTCCGCAGACCTGTACTCGTCGGTCGCGTACGGGCCGGAGGCGGGCATCACGGAACTGGCTGGCCTGGGGCAGAACGCAAAGTGGTTGATTCTGCCCATCACGGCCATGACGGTTCTGTTGCTGATCATTCTCATCACGTCTTATATCATGGGCGTGATTGCGTACCCGAACGGCGGCGGGGCGTACGCCATCAGCAAGGACAATTTTCAGCGCGCGTGGGTTCCGCTGCTGGCGGCGAGCGCTTTGATGGTCGACTACGTGCTCACTGTCGCGGTGTCCGTCGCCTCGGGCATTCAGAACCTGGCGTCGTCGTATCCCGTTTTGCAAGGGCACGAGACATCGCTCTCGCTCTTGTGCGTGCTCATCATCCTGCTCGTCAATCTGCGCGGCATTTCAGAGTCGTCCAAGGTGTTCGCCTATCCGACGTACGTGTTCATGGCGTGCATGTTGGTGATGATTGGTGTCGGCTTCTGGGATGAGCTCCGCCATGGCTTCGTTCAGCCGCACACGCCGCCATTCGGCGTCGTGCCGCAGGGGCTGACCCTGATGCTGCTGCTCAAGGCGTTCAGTTCGGCTTGCTCGGCTCTGACGGGTGTCGAAACGATTTCGAACGCCGTCCCTATTTTTCGCGAGGGCAAGAACGGCGCCATCAAGGCGTACATCGCCCTCGGCCTCGTGACGGGCGTCACGCTGCTCGGCTTCGCGTATCACCTGTACGTGAAAGGGATCAGCGTCAATCCGAACAACACGATGCTGTCTCAGTTGGCAGAAAGCTATTTCGGCCACGGCTTTATGTATCAATTCATCATGTGGAGCACGCTCGTCGTGCTGATCCTGGCCGCCAACTCGACCTTCACCGGCTTTCCGCAGGTGGCCGCCCTGCTCGCAACAGACGGTTATTTGCCTAGGGCACTTCGGCTGCGCGGCGACAGGCTGGGTTACTCGAACGGCATGATTGTGCTTGCGGCCCTGGCGTCGTTGTTGATCGAGGTCTTTCACGCGCAGACGAACAACCTGATTCCGCTCTATGCCATCGGCGTGTTCGTGGCGTTCACGGTGGCCCAACTGGGCCTCATCAAAAGGTGGGCGCGGGTCAAGGGGCGTCTGTGGCGCCTGAAGGCGGGCATCAACGCGTTTGGCGCGTTCATTACGGCTCTCGTGTCGGTCATCTTCGCGGTCACCAAGTTCACGAGCGGCGCTTGGATTGTTTTGGTTGTTATCCCGCTCATGATTTATCTGGCCATGAAGGTGCACAGGCATTATCAGGACGTCGCGGACGAGCTTCGTATCGATCTCAAGGTGGACCGCCCGCAACAACATCGCATCGTCTCTGTGGTCCTCGTTTCTGGCATTCACCGCGTGGTGCTCGACACGATTTCGTTTGCCATGAGTTCGACGCCGAACGTGCTCGCGCTGTACATCGGTTTCGACGACGAGTCCATTGAAAAGATGGAGGAGAAGTGGGAAGCGTGGGGCAATCCATGCCGGCTGGTAACAGTGAAGAGCGAATACCGCTCTCTGTTGCAGCCCTTGTCGAAGTTCATCCGGCGCCTTGAGACGTATGAAGGCGGCAAACCGGACCACATTCAGCTCTTCATCGCGCAATTCGTGCCCAAAAAGTGGTGGCACAATCTGCTTCACAACCAGACGTCTTTGCTCATTCGCGCGTGGATGTTGCGGCACAAGGATGTGGTTGTGACGACGGTGCCGTATCACCTGAAGAAGTGACGCGTTGGGCCGCGCCCCTCACATGGTGGCTGCGGCCCGCTTTGCCGAGCGAAGGAAGAGGGGGTCCATTTGATTCGCAGGCGGACGTGGCGAACGCTGCACAGCGTGCTCGAGCGAGACCGCACGTCTCTGCGCGTGCTCCCGGGCCTGCGCAACGGTGTCGGAATCCTCATCCCGCTCGTGTGGGGACTCCAGTCGGGGCATCTGCTGTCCGGCATAGGCGTCGCCGTTGGCGCGTTGGTCGCCGGGTTTGCGGGCAACACGGGAACTGCGCGACGCCGCCTTCGCACCATGATGTTCGCCACGGCGTGGATGAGCGTCACCACATTCGTCGGCGCTTTGGCCGGTCATCGCGCATGGCTCATCGTATCCGTAGCCGCGTTGAGCAGCTGGCTGGCAGGCATGATGCTCGGCGTCAGCCAACCGAGCGGACAGGTAGGGCTCCTCGCCACCAATGCGCTCATCCTCATCTCCACAAGCCCGCAGTCGATGTCCGGCGCGCTGTACCGCGCGTGTCTCGTCGCATGCGGCGGGTTGCTGCAAACCACCCTCATGTTAGCGGTCGATCTCGTCAGCCCTCAAAGCGCCGAAGCTCAGTCCGTTTCCAACGTGTATCGGAAGCTCGGCGCCTATGCCGCGTCCCCTTCGCGCCAGTCGGACCTCGAGTTGGCCGCGTCGCTCGTCGAGGCGAACGATCTGCTCCGCGACTCGTATATGCCGAAGCGACATCGTTCCCGCCTCTACCGACTGCTCGATGGCGCAGAACAAATTCGCATGTACGTCGTGGCGCTCGCCGAGATCGCGCGAGGCAGGGCGTACGCGCAGGAATTGGGTGACACCGCATTCGCCAGAGACATCTTGCGGCAGTGCGCGCCGATTTTCTCCGCCCTGGGCGATCACGTGTGGCTCATTGCGCAGGGAGACCAGCGGGCTCAACCGCTGATGTACATCCTGGAGCGCGCATCGGAGGAACTCTCTTCCATCGCGCATGCGGCTCAGGGCGTCGAGCGCAAGGAAGAGACGGCGGCGCACGTCGAGGCTGTGGCGCGCTCGCTGATGGCTCTCAGGGACGATCTCGTCCAACCGGGCGCGCACACCTTGCCATCCGAAGCACTCGAGTCGGCCGCTTCGAAGATCAAGCAGGCCTGGCAGGCGCTGAAGAGCCACCTGACGTGGGACTCCGCCATCTTTCGCCACGCGATGCGCGTCGCCATCGCCGTGGGCATCGGCGAAACGCTGGCCAAAGCGTTGCCCTGGCCGCACGCGTATTGGGTGCCGCTCACGGCGAATATCATTCTCCGCCCGGACTTCACAAGCACATTCACGCGGGGTATCGCGCGCGTGCTCGGGACGATGGCGGGGCTTCTGCTCGCGACCCTGCTCTTGACGGCCGTGCCGGACCGGACGGGGGTGTTTGCGAGCGCGTGCGTCGTGGTCTTCGGATCACTCATGTACATGTGGGTGACGTACAATTACGCGCTCTTCAGCTGTGCGCTGACCGCGCTGATGGTCGTGTTGCTGTCCATCTTCGAGCAGCAGGCACCAATTCCCACGATGGCGGACCGGATGCTTGCGACACTCGTCGGCAGCGCGCTTGCCGTTTTCATCTACTTGATGTGGCCGACCTGGCAGCACGAGCAGGTGAACCGCGCGCTCGCGCAGGCCGTCGAGCGGGAACGAGACTACTTTCGCGGCGTCTTACGCGTGTTCGCAGAGGGGGGCAAAGGATCGCCGCGCAGGCTCGCGCGCGAGCGCCAGGCGGTGCGCGTATCGAGGACGAACGCAGCCGCGGCCGTCCGCCAGGTGCTGGCGGAACCGGTTGCACCGCCCATGAGCGCGCACATCATGGTCGCCATTTTGGTCGGCATGCACCGCTTTTCGGACACTTTGTTGTCGCTCGAGGCGTACACGTGGGAGGGACGTGCAGCGCGGTCCTTGACGCAGGAGGAAGAGGAAATCGCGCGGTGGGTCGATCGCGCCCTGTCCTCACTGGCGGACGGACTGCGACGTGGAGCAGGGGACATGGTGATTGATCCGACGGGTGAACTGTGGCACCAAGCGCGCGTTCGCAGCCACGTCGAGACGATGGAGGTGAACTGGCGCGCGTTGGACGTGATCGCCCGGGCGGTGGTTCGCCTCTACCACGTGATTCAGACACTAGCTCGTGTGACGCATGAGATCGACGCCGATCCGCCGCAGTCCTCGCCGTCCTAGTGCCGCGATCGCTCGGAGCGCTTCGTTTCGGTACAATAGACGCGAGAGAGTCGCGCGCGGCCCGGCGTTGAACGGAGTCGCGTTGTCCTTCGTCTATCACGCCGGAAACCATGATGCAGGGAGGGACAGCGTTGGATCGAAGACCTCATCGGACCGCCCGCATTCAAGAATCGAAGACCAAGGACAAGCCGAGACGGCGCGGCGGATGGCTAGGCGTGTTGATAGCCACGGCGCTGTATGCGTTCGTGTCGTCGTCACTCTTGGTCTTCCACGGGCCCTTTCCTGCGCTGCGCACCTACGTGATCGACACGCTGGATGAGACGCGGCACGGGTATCTGCTTCGCCCGCTGTCGCTTTTCACGCTTCCTGAGTCGGTCATCGCGGATCACGCCTTGAGCGGCAGTCTCGTATCGGACACGCTGCCCATCTCGGACATCGTGAGCCGCGACTTCAACGACGCAGACAACTCGATTCACCTCTATACCTATCACGGCAGCACGTTCACGGCGTACATCCTCGTCGTGGACAACCCGAAGCGCGTGCGGGTCGCGGTGACGAAATACATCGGCGAGCGCGGGGAGACGGTGCCGCAACTTGTGCAGGACGCGGGCGCCGTGGCCGGCATCAACGGCGGCGCATTTGCGGACAGCAATCAGCAGGGTACCGGCGCTCAACCCCTCGGCATCACGATCGTCGACGGACGCGTCATCACGGGGGCGAATAGCACGGCCAAGTATCCCGAAATCGGGTTTACGAGCGGCGGCCAGATGATCGCTGGCGATTACTCTCTGGCCGATCTCGAGAAGCTGCATGTGACAGAGGCCCTCAGCTTCGGCCCGGTGCTCGTGTTGAACGGGCAGCCTGTAGAGGTTCCGGATCAGGGGCTCAACCCGCGCACCGCCATCGGGCAAACGGCCGACGGGAAGGTGATCATGGTGGTGACGGACGGGCGAGGGCAATTTGGTCACCTTGGCGCTTCGATGGCCGACATCACGGCCATCATGCTCCAGTATCACGCCGTGATCGCAGCGGATTTGGACGGGGGGTCGTCCACGACCATGGTGTACAACGGCCGGATGGTCAACACGCCGGTGGACCTCACGGGCGCGCGCAGCGTAGCGACCGCGTTCGTCGTCATGCCGAACTGAGGGATGGGGGAGGGAAGCCGATGATCCAAATGGAACAGAAGCCCAGAGGCAGGAGGGTGGGGCGCCGTTTCCTCGCGCTGGCGGCTCTCTGCACCGCGTGTGAATCGCTCTTCTTCTACCATCTCAACCATCTCCTCGTCTCCCAGCAAACGGCCTCTCAGCGCGAGATCCAGGCCGCTTTGCATCGCCGAGCGCAGCTGGAACTTCTGCAGCTCAAACGCGAGTACGAGGGCGTCACCGTTTCGCCGAACGGCGAATATGCCACCTACGTCACATCGGATTCGAGTGGGTGGGATACCGTTCACGTGGTGCAGCTGGAGACGGGGGCGCAGGTCAGCGAAGCGACCGACTTGTACCCGGTGCAATATGTGGACTGGCTCGGCAACGCCGAGGTGTTTGTGGGGGAGGAGCGCTCGCCCGGCAACTTGGAACTGAACACATTTTACGTGTCGAACGGGCTCCAGGCCGACGAGACCGCCGCAAGCGTGCCCGTGTTTTCCAACTTGTCGCCAGATGCGCGGATTGTGAAAGTGACGTACAGCACGGCGACAAACGACATCTTTGTGCTCATCGAAGCGGACGGATCGAGTGAGGTCTACCACGTGGGCACCATGGAGACCGTTCAGCCGGTCACCGTACCGGCTGGTTATATCAAGAATATCGCGATGACCGAGACCGGAGACAACCTGTACCTCGAGATCAATCAAGGCGGCCAGTGGAACGTCGTTCGCCTCTACCAGACCCCTGAGACGAGCAGCTATACGCCTGAGTTTCAAATGGACTGGCAACTCGTGAAGTCCAATGCGGCGCTCCTCGGCGTCGTCGGCAACACGCTCTACTACGGCACGGTCAACGCCGACGGTTTGGTGACGGCCGTGTATCGCCAGACCTCAGACGGCGACCAATTGGTCCGGCAGCTCGCACAACCGGCTCTCGCGAGCGACATCGCCATCTCGTCGTCGGGTTCCATTGCCCTCAATCCGCCGGCCATGACGAATGTCGAGGTGTGAAGTCGAGCTGTGCACAAGGGAAGTGCCAGTGTCTGTCGAGAGGCGACCGGCCTCGATTTTTAACTTGACATAATATCTATTATCGGACGCAAAAGACGAACAAAAAGGGGCCGTGCACGCCGTCACGCCGGTGCCACCGCCATACTCGCGACAATCAAAAGTCCTCCGACGATCCCCGGCCACGTCATCGCCTCGCCAAGGACCACCCAGCCAATCGCCGCTGCGAAGACGGGCTCAAGCGCAAACGCAATGGCCGTCTGCGCAGACGACAGACGCTCCTGGGCCCAATTTTGCGCCCAGAGCGCAAACGCCGTGCCAAGCAGGCCGTTCACCAGGACAGCCGCCCACGTGACAGGCTGCATCCAGAAGCGCACGTCCGCGAGCGGCGCCCATTGTCGGGCGACAAGGGCGGCAACCCACGTGAGGAGCGCTGTGACCCACACTTCCACCGCGGCAACGGCGAACGCGTCGAGCCCTTTCGCCCACCTATCCACGACGACAATCTGCAGGGCAATGCACAGCGCGCAGAGAAGGGTCTCCGCGACGCCTTGAAATCTCCCGGCAAGTGGTGTCCCGGCTGGTGTCCCGGCGCACATGCAAAGAAGTCCGATGCATGCCAGAACGACGCCCCACCAGGTGCGGGCGTCCGGCCGCCGCTTCGTGATTGCACTCGCGAGAATGGGCACCATGACGACATTCAGGCCCGTGAGAAACCCGCTGAGCCCGGGCGTGATGGTGCGAAGTCCCTGCGTCTGCAGGAGAAAGCTCGCCCCGAGCGGGATACCTGCCGTCGCACCAACGGCCCATGTGCGCGCATCCTTCCAAGCCGAGCCGCGGCGAGACAAAAACGCCAGGCCCAGCGTGGCGAAGGCCGCCGCGGAGAAGCGAAGGGAAAGAAAGGCGTACACTGGCAAGATGGCAAGCGCCTGTTTGGTCAACGTGAATGTGGCGCCCCATACGAGCGTCACGAAGACGAGCAGCCCGCGGGCTGCCCAGACGCTCGCGTCTCGGGAACGCTGCATGATTCCATCCTTTCTGCCGACGGGCGGTAGCCCGTTTGAAGAGATCAGATCTCTCATTTCACCATTGAAATGTTGAGAGGGCAAGGTGTCCTACGGCTGCCTGTGCCCTTCCCTCTCCCGATCCTTCGCTACGAGCTCCAGTATCCGCTGCGCCGTTTCCTCGATGGCCCGGTCCGTGACGTCGATGAGTGGACAGCCGAGATCGCGCACAATCGATTCGGCGTACAGCAACTCTTCCTCAATCCGCTTGCGATCCGCGTACTGTGCCAGCACGGGCAGCCCCATGTGCTTGAGGCGCTGGCTGCGGATCCGCATCATCTGTTCGACGCCCATCGTGAGTCCTACAATGCGCGATCGCGGCACCTGATACAACTCCGCGGGAGGTTTGACCTCGGGCACGAGCGGCAGGTTGGCCACGCGAAGGCCCTTGTGGGCGAGGAAGATGCTGACCGGGGTCTTGGACGTGCGGGAGACGCCGATGAGGACGACGTCGGCCTGCAAGAGCGCCCGGGGATCGCGCCCGTCATCCGCTTTCACCGCGAACTCGATGGCGTCCACGCGCCGGAAGTAGTCCTCGTTCAAGACGTGAAGAAGTCCCGGCTTCTGCTTCGGGTGGTCGTGAAACGTATCGATAAAGGCCTGCATCATCGGGCCCATGATGTCGACGACGCGCACGCCCAGCCGGATGCTCTCCATCTTCATCATCTCGCGCAACTCGGGCTGCACGAGCGTGTACGCGATGAAGCCGCCCGTCTTTTTGGCCGCCTCCACGACTTCGCGAATCTCGTCTTCCGTGCGCACTTGCGCATACCGGACGATCTTCACGCGCCGCATGTCAAACTGATGAATCACCGCGTGAACCACGGCCTCGGCTGTATCGCCCAGCGAATCGGAACAGATGTAGATGGTGCGCGTGTCCTGAACGTTCGATTCGGTCATCGCCAGTTGGTCCCCCATTCTGCCACCAGGCGCGCCAGCGTCGTCTTGGTGATCCGGCCGACGACAATCGGCGGTTTGCCATCCTCGCTTGAGGGTTCGACGACGGGCAGGCTGTCGACTTTGTACTCGATCATCCGCTTCGCCGCGTCGATCACGAGATCATTCGGTGTCACCGTTTCGATGTGCGGGTAGCGAGTCATGATCATGCCCACGGGAAGCGAGGTTGCGCTGGCATTTCCCAGCGTAAACTTCAGAAAATCTTTGCGCGAGACGACCCCCTGCAGCCGCCCCTCTTCATCCGCCACGATCAGCCCTCCCACGTCCTCCAGGAACATCGTGATCACGGCGTCGTGAACCGTCGTGGTTTCCCGCACAATCACGGGAAGGGATTGAACCTCACCCACGCGCAGATCGCGCCATGGGACGGGCGTGGCTGGCTCGGCCGGATCGGCAAGAAAATAGCCCACCCGCGGCTTCGCGTCCAGCTGTCCTAGCATGACGAGCAACGAGAGATCCGAGCGAATGGTGGGCCGGCTGACGCCAAGCATTTCCGCGATTTGATCGCCGGTGATGGGTTGATGTGCCTGCACGAGTCGCAAAATTTCTTTCTGACGAGGTGTGAGTTCGATGGGCCTCTCCCCCAGCAAGAGGCGGCCAGGCGGACACTCGACCGCCTGGCCGCGAATCGCATCGCGTGTGTCTCTATTGTACATCAATATCCGCATCTCATCTTGTCTCCATTTGTCCCCCTGGGTGCCTACCGCCTTATCAACCCGTCATGCGTTTGCGCACCGCTGCCTGCGCCGCGGCAATCCGCGCGACTGGGATGCGGAACGGCGAGCAGCTGACGTAGTCGAGTCCGATGTCCTCGCAGAACGCGATAGAAGCCGGATCGCCCCCGTGCTCGCCGCACACGCCGGTCTTCAAATCCGGACGGCGCTTGCGCCCGGCTTCGACCGCCCATTGAATCAGCTTGCCGACGCCCTCCGTGTCCAGCGTCTCAAACGGGTTGTACGGCAAGATCTCCCGATCCAGATATACGTTTAGGAATTTGCCCTCGGCGTCGTCTCGGCTGAAGGCGAACGTCATCTGCGTCAGGTCGTTCGTGCCGAAGGAGAAAAACTGAGCATCCTCCGCAATCTGATCCGCCGTCAGCGCGGCGCGCGGCACCTCGATCATCGTGCCGATGCGGTATGTGATCTCAACGCCCTCGCGCTCCATGGTACGCTTCGCGATTTCCTCCATGCGTTCGCGCAACACGCGAAGCTCCTTTGGCGATCCGATGAGCGGCAACATCACTTCCAGCTCGACGGCGATGCCTCGGCGTTTGGCCTGCGCCGCGGCCGTGATGATGGCTTCCATTTGCATGTCGTAGATCTCCGGGTACACAATACCCAGTCGAGACCCTCGGAGCCCCATCATGGGATTGGCCTCCCGCAGGTAGCGGGCTTGCCGGAGCAACTGTTCCGTCTCGGCGATCTCGTCCTGCGACGCGCCCTGCGCGCGAAGTGCCTCCAGCCTCTCTTCCAGCTCTTCCTCTCGAGGCAGGAACTCGTGCAGCGGCGGATCCAGCAGGCGTATGGTGACCGGCAGGCCGTCCATCGCTTCAAAGATAGCAGTGAAATCCGAGACCTGGAGCGGCAACAGTTTCGACAGCGCCGCTTGTCGTTCCGCCGACGTGGTCGCCAAAATCATTCGCTGCACGAGCGGGACCCGGTCTGGCGACAAGAACATGTGCTCCGTGCGGCAAAGGCCAATTCCTTCGGCGCCGAACTCTCTCGCCCGCCGCGCGTCTTCCGGCGTATCCGCATTGGCGCGGACCTTGAGGCGCCGCACTTCGTCGGCAATAGACAACAATTCCTTCAACTCGTCCGCCATTTTGGCTTCTTCCATCTGGGCCTCGCCGACGTATACCGTCCCGGTTCCGCCGTCCACCGAGATGACGTCGCCTTCCTTCAGCACGACGCCGTTCGCTTCGACCTGCCGCGCCTCGAAGTCGATATGCACGCCGTCGCAGCCACAGACCGCTGGTTTGCCAATGCCGCGCGCCACGACTGCCGCGTGACTCGTCATTCCTCCGTGCGTCGTGACGACGCCTTCTGCGGCCAACACGCCGTGGATGTCCTCGGGCGTCGTCTCGGGCCTGACAAGGACGACCTTTTCACCGCGCTGCGCCCACTCCACTGCCGTGTCCGCGTCCAGCACGATTCGCCCCACGCTCGCGCCTGGAGACGCCGGAAGACCCTTGGCGAACACCTGCAGCGCATCGGTTCCCTGGAGGCGACGGTGTAAGAGCTGGCGAAGATGTTGGGCATCGACGCGCAGGAGCGCCTCTTCCGGCTGAATGAGACCTTCGTGCAGCATGTCGATGGCGATGCGGACGGCCGCTTGCGCCGTGCGCTTCCCGCTCCGCGTCTGCAGCACGAACAGCTTGCCCCGCTCCACGGTAAATTCGACGTCCTGCATGTCCCGGAAGCGCGTCTCCAACTGCTTCGCGAGGGCCACGAGCGACTCGTACACGTGCGGCATCGTGTGGGCGAGATCGGCAATGGGTTGAGGCGTGCGGATGCCCGCAACGACGTCTTCACCCTGCGCATTCGATAGGAACTCGCCAAACAACACCGGTTCACCTGTCGACGGATGGCGGGTAAAGATGACCCCCGTGCCGCTGTCGTCACCCATGTTGCCAAACACCATGGCCTGGACGTTCACCGCCGTGCCGAGCGTCTCTGGGATGCCATGTGCCTTACGATAGACGATGGCTCGCGGGCTGTTCCAGGAGCGGAACACAGCTTCGATGGCGAGCTCCAATTGCACGTTTACGTCCTGTGGGAACGGCTGCCCGACGTGCTCGGCAAACAGTTTCAGGTACGTCGCCACGAGCTCCTTCCACGCGTCGGCCGGAAGGTCGCGATCGCGCTCGACGCCATGCTTCGCCTTGGCGGCCCTCAGCGCGTGTTCAAACGGCTCAAGGGATACATTGAACACCACGTTTGCGAACATTTGAATCAGGCGGCGGTAAGAGTCGTACGCGAACGCGGGGTCCTGCGACTGGTTCGCCAACGCCCGCACGGTCAGATCATTTAGGCCCAGATTCAAAATGGTGTCCATCATGCCCGGCATCGAGACGGGCGCGCCGGAGCGGACCGACACGAGAAGCGGCTGAAACGCATCGCCGAATCGCTTCCCGGCCGTGCGCTCGAGCCGAAGAATGGCGAGCGCCACCTCGTCCATGAGCCCCTCGGGAAACTTGCCTCCCCGCGCCCAATATTCGTTGCAAGCCTCCGTTGTGATGGTGAATCCAGGCGGGACCGGGAACCCCCATTGAACCATCTGCGCCAAATTGGCACCTTTGCCGCCCAGAAGGCTTCGATTGTTCGGATCGGCCTGATCAAAGGAATAGACCCACCGGTTCGTGAGTGCCTGCTGGCGCTCGACATCCTGCACCTGTGCCATCTTGCATCCCCCTTGTCGCGGCTTTCGTGTCGCCCATCCGGCGAAGCGCTTGCACATCGGTCGCCGTGCGCTTGCCGCGAGCTCGCCATGTGACACATCACAATTCGAAATCCCTGTATTTTGTTCATACCACAGAACCAATTATGACGCAACAATTTTCGTGAATCCATTGACGAAACCGGGATTGTGATGTCATAATTCTGTTGAAGGTGAGTCTGCGCGTACCAATCGACGGGTCGCCGCGCAGTCGGGAACACCACGCGATGGAAGCCGGTTGTAGCCAACGGAGTTACCAAGGAGGGATCGCCGATGGATCGAGAGCTCGCTCTCGAACTCGTTCGCGTCACGGAAGCGGCCGCGCTTGCCGCCAGCAAGTGGGTAGGCCGGGGTGATGCGGACGGCGCGGACGGTGCAGCCACGGAGGCGATGCGCAACATGTTCCGCACCGTCAACATCCGCGGCGTCGTGGTCATTGGCGAAGGCGAGATGGACGAAGCGCCCATGCTCGCGCAGGGGGAAGAGGTCGGGACGGGACGCGGGCCGCGCGTCGATGTGGCCGTCGATCCCATCGAAGGCACGTCTATGGTCGCCAAGATGCTGCCGAACGCCCTTTCGGTCGCGGCCATCGCCCCACGAGGACATTTGTTGAAGGCCCCGGACATGTACATGGAGAAGCTCGCGTGCGGCCCTCGCCTGCGCGGCATCCTCTCCCTCGACGACCCGCTGGAGACCACGCTGCGGAAGGCGGCCGAAGCGCTCGGCAAGCCTCTGTCGGAGCTCTCGGTGGCCATGCTCGAGCGCGATCGCCACAAAGCCCACCTCGAAGTGGCTCGGCGCTTAGGTGTGCGGATCAAGCTGCTGAACGCGGGCGATGTGCTGGGCTCTATCGCCACGGCGCTGCCTCGCGGAGGCACCGACCTGTACATCGGTTCCGGTGGTGCGCCGGAAGGCGTCCTCGCGGCGGTGGCCTTGCGCTGCTTGGGCGGCGACTTCCAAGGCCGATTGATGCCGCAGACTCCCGAGCAGCGCGAGCGCTGCCAGCAACTCGGCCTCGACGTCGCCAAGACCCTCACCCTGTCCGATCTCGCCGGCGATGACGACGCCATCTTCGCGGCGACGGGCATCACCGATGGGGATTGGCTCGAGGGCGTGCGTCGCGAAGGCGACTACCTGCACACGCATTCGGTCGTCATGCGGGTTCGCACGGGCACGGTCCGCCATGTCAATGCCACGCATTATCGGCCGCTCGAACTGCGGCTCGCGCAGACGGTGTGACCCTGTCCGAGGTCGGTGTTGATGCTTCATCCTCTCCACACGTTCCCAACTCAAAAGGCCGCCCTGAGGGCGGCCTTCCTTTTATGCGTCTTTCGAGCGTTCGCTCGCCGCGACGCCGTTCGCTTTCCCCGGGACTGCCTCGGCCCTGGCGAGCGCCTTGAGCCACGCCCCGACACCGTCTGGCCGTTCGCCCATCGCGGCGCGAACCTCAGCCGCGCGCGTCAAGCGGCGATACCCGCCCTCGGCGACCAACGGCTTGACGGAAATAGAGCGAAGGGTCTCCACCACCTCGCCGAGTTCATGCGCGCGCCGCTCCGCGTGCTCCAAGTTACGCCCCACCAGATACAGGGCCAGATCTCGCAGGTGATGATCTGGAAACGACGCGTCGAGCGAGTCAAGGACGCGATCGGCCAGCCCCATCTTCTCGGCGGCCAACAAAGCTTCCAGAAACAGCGCCTCGAGTCCCTTCAACACCGCGGAGCGGCACATCTTGAGAAGGGCGGCCCCACCCACCTCGCCGTCCAACACCTCGATCTGGCAGCCGTAGGGCGCGAAGGTCTCCTGGAACCTGTGCGCGCCGTCGCCGTCCACTACGAGGGGCACCCGATGGCCGTGCGGCTTGACTGCTGACATCACTGCGACAGCAGCGTATTGCACCGACGGACGGTTCTGCGAGATGACTTCTCCGATGGCTCGCTTGACGGCCGGCGAGCACGAGGTGAAGTCGGCGTACAGCGCCCCATCGCTCAGATGCGGAGCGGCCTGTTTCGCTACCTCGAGCGCAGCCTGCGCCGGGACCAAAGAGAAGATGACGTCAGATTCGACGGCCACTTCCGCCACCGACGCCTTGCATGAAGCGCCAAGATCCTGCGCCCTTGTCTTCCAGGTATCAGAAGGCGCGGCGTCGTACACCAACAGGTCGAGGGTGCCTCCCTGCCGAAGACCTGCCGTAATGGCGCTCGCGGCTTCTCCGAATCCGATGAACCCCAGTTTCATGCCGCTCGCCCTCCCGTTGTTCTGATACCGCACCTCAAATCCATGTCACACCGAGTTCCCGCAGCTTGTCCCGCAGTCCGTACAAATCGATGCCGAGTTCCCCAGCCGCGAGTCGCGCCCGAGTCGCTTCTTCCTTCTCGACTCGGGCGTCGGCCTGTGCCGCAACGTCCAACGCGCGCTCCCGGGGCACGCAGACCACCCCGTCCATGTCCGCGACGATCACGTCGCCCGGCCGAACGCAAACGCCCGCACACACGATGGGCACGTTCACACACCCCGGGGTTGCTTTGACGGTGCCGCGAGCCGAGATGGCGCGAGACCAGACCGGGAAGCCCATCTTCTCGAGTTCTGCCACGTCGCGTACGCCTGCCTCAATCACAAGCCCCGCCACGCCGCGCGCCTGGAGCGAGGTTGCGAGGAGTTCACCGAACATCCCGTCGGTCGACGGTGAAGTCGTGGTGACGACCAAGACGTCTCCTGGTTGGCACACCTCGACGCTGGCGTGAATCATGAGGTTGTCCCCGGGCTGGCACAGGACTGTGACGGCGGTGCCAAACGCGCGCGCGCCTCGGTAGATGGGCCGCATGTAGGGCAACATCAGCCCGTCGCGCCCCATCGCCTCGTGAAGCGTCGCGACGGAGTGGCGGCCCAGATGTTCGACGAGCGCGCGCTCCGGCCGCTCAACCTTCGTGACGATGACCGGCCTCACACGAATTCACCTCCGACAGAAGGAAACACGCGCTGATACGCCTCTGCGTAGACGATGGGTTGCCCGGAATTGCGGCCTGCCTGCACACCGCGGCGCTTCGCAAGATCCGTGTAATACGCCCAGAGATGCTCCTGGGCCTCCATGCATTCCATCGCCTGCCGCTTCTTCTCGAAGACCGGCGTGATGTCCAGCAGGAGATCGATCCGGAACTGGCACTGTTCGGGTTGATGAGGTTCGAACGAATAGAGCTGAGGGGCGCCGATGGGCGGGTATTCAGACGGATACCCGTGCGCCTGCGCGAGAATCCTTGCCTCACGGACGAGTTCGGCCGTGCGCGGATGGTCGGCATTGTAGGGATCCACGAACGTATGCGACAACAGCACATCCGGGCGATACTTGCGAAACTCCTGCACAAGCGCATCTCGCAAGTCCGGCGTCACCTCGATGGGGTAATCTCCAACGTCGAGGAAGCGGACCTCCGCGCCCAGGATGTCCGCAGCCCGCTCGGCCTCCTCGCGCCGAATGCGCTTGATTTCATCGAGCGACTTGCCCTCCTTCCACAGGCGCGCAGACTCTCCTCGCTCGCCGTACGTCAGACACAGGACGCGCACCGTCCAGCCACGATCGCTGTACAAGGCGATGGCTCCCCCAGCCCGCCACACGAAGTCGGCGGCGTGCGCGCTCACGACCATCAACGTTCCCCGATTCTGCACGTGACAACCTCTCCTTTCATCCCACACGTCTCGAATCCATCTCATGCGAAGCGCATCTCACGCCTCGCGTCCCATCAACTTGCGCGGGTTGTCTACCCACATCGTTCGCAGGGCATCGGGCGAAAAGCCGGCGTCGAGAAGGCGCGCGGTGAAGTCCACGATGCCATCGACGACGCTCGGATTGGACTTCTGACCGAGATCCGTGGAAAGGAGTGTGCGCTCTGGCCCCACGGCGCGGATGGCCTCGAAGAGCACGCCCCAATCGCACTTCTGGGTGTAAAACGTGGTGTAGCAGTGTTCGATGAAGGCGCCGAGATCGGCGAGCTTCACCTGGTCTTCAATCGACAGCGCTTCGGAAGGAAACAGCGCGTGTGTCACGATGATCTTTTGAATCCCAAGCGCCCGCGCGCGCTCCACCACGGCGAAGATTTCGTCTCGCGCCAGATGCCCGGTCGCGATTGCCATTTGATGGTGACGAGCCCGTTCAAGGCATTGGGCGAGGTCTGAACGGAAGCGGCCCTGTTCGTCCCATATCGACAGCAGCTCGAGCCCGATGCCTTCTGCCCGCACCTCCGATTGGATGCGCGCCCAAAACGGAAGGTGGGATTGGCCGCGGGCAGCCTGTCTTTCGGGGCTTTCGTTCGCCGCGTCGACGGTGGGCAGCCACACAATGCGCCCCCCGGCTCGGCCGGCGATGTCCACGGCGACCGGGTTGAACCCGCCGACGGCGTGATTGAGCACGAGGGCTCCGATCACGTCGACTTCGGGGACGACGCTGGACACCACTTTCGCTCGTTCAACCGTGGGAAAGTAGTGAGATTTGAGGGCAAATCCTGACCAACCGAGGTCTCGGAACTGGCGGGCCAACGACACGTCGTCGATGCTGCGCTCGACGAGGTCCGGCCAGACGTGCACATGCAGGTCGTAGAGGCCGCTGAGAAGCGATAGGATGTCCTCCCGTTGTCCCATGGGCTCGCGTCCTTTCTGTCAAGAAGAAATTCATGATTGTCTTACAAAATAGCCAACAATCAAAAACGCAGCGACGCCTGGGCCTTCACCCTTGCGTCAAAATCCCTGGCGCATGTTGCGGAGCGTGTCACAGACATGGCTGAGATGCACGCGCATGGCCTGCTCGGCCGCGTCCGGATCTCCCCGGCGAATCGCATCCACGATGTTTTGGTGCTCTTGCATGGACGCGGCCGATCGATTCGGCGCCAAGATGGTGCGGTATTGGTATCGAACGCTTTGCGAGTTGAGCGTGTCGAGCAGTCGCCGGGCCGTGTGGTGACGAGAGATCTCCGCGATGGTCCGGTGGAGTTGCGCGTTGCCGTCCGAGTACGCCAACAGATCGTTCCCCTCATACTGACGGCGCATCCACGCGAGAATGTCATCCAGCCGGCGCACGTCCTCGTCCGCCGCCCTTAGCGCCGCGTACCGCGCGATGAGGCACTCCAGCGCCATGCGGACCTCCAAGATCTCCACGGCTTCCTCGTGGGAGACGTGGCGAACGCGGGCACCGCGGTACCGCTCGCGTTCCACCAAGCCCTCCTGTTCCAGGCGGGCGAGGACAGTGCGAATGGTAGCTCGGCTCGCGCCCAGCCAGCGCGCGAGATCCATTTCCACGAGCCGCTGAGACGGCATGAGCGTGCCGTCGATGATGGCGTCGCGCAGCCGCCTGTAACACTCTTCTTCCGTGTAACCCTGACTTGAGACTTCCACGTAGGCCCCGCCTCCGGTCGGCTTGTCATCTGGAACAGTTATACCACAGGCGTGCCGTAATGGTGAAAGCTTTCGACCGTCTTGTTGCCCCACGCTTGACCGCGAGCGCGTTCGGCCTCCGTCCAGGTGATGGGCTGCCAGTCTGGCGCGAGGACAAGATAGCCGCCTGCGCACACCTCGATGCGGTTGCCGCCGGGCTCGTACACATACACAAAGTAAGTCTGGTTAATGGCGTGCTTGCTGGGAGCGAATTCGATGAACACGCCGTGATCGACGAACAGATCCGCGGCTCGCCAAATGCTCTCGTTCGTGTCGACGCGAAAGGCGATGTGGTGCAAGCGGCCGCGGGCCCCTGTTGCGTCCAAGGTATACACGACGTCGTACGACTTGTTCATGGCGCGGTACCAAACCCCAGGCCGCTTCCCGTTGTCCAGCCGTATCTGCTCCGTGAGTTTGAGCCCGAGCACCGATTCGACAAAGTCGCCGTCGCGCTCCGCATCCGACGACAAAAAATTGACGTGATCCAGCGTTTTCACCCCGACGCCCCGGCCCGTCAACTTCTGCGGCTGATTCTTCAGGAAAGGGCGCAGGTGGTCAGGAGGATCATAATACTTCGTCTCGTAGTACAGCTCGTACAAATGCCCATCCGGCCCGCGAAACTGGTAGCCGGGACCGTGCCCGAAGCTCCCATGCACCCATTCCCCGTCGACGCCCGCCTCCGTCAGCGCTCGAACTCGGCGCGCAAGCGCCTGCTCGCTCGTCGTGCGAAGCGCCGTATGGCCGACGCCCGCTCGATCGGATTCGGTGAGGATGAGCGAGTACATCTCGTAGTCGCCCATGCAACGCAAGTAGATGGAGCGCGCATCACGCCTCACCTCCTCCATGCCCAAGAGATCATGAAAAAAACGGTAACTCTCGTCCATCACAGGCGTGAACAGCTCAACGTGCCCAAGGTGAGCGATGTCATACACGGGCTCGGCACTCACCATCGATTCCCCCTCTCGCCGCCGGCCGAGATCGGCCGGATCATTCGGCAACATGATTGTATGACAATTTAGTCGACACTTCTATCATGGCGCACCACTTGATGCATGTCAACGCTTTCGTGTCATTTCGCCCGCGCGTGGGTGGCGCGCAGGGCGAGAGTGCCCTGCGCTCAAGACAAGCGGCCTTCGCGGCCGCCACCGCCGGCGAGGACGGACACGTCGGCCCCCGGGCGCGGCGGCCAGGCGGACAGGTCAAATGGAAAGTCCGATCCCGGGAGGACGCGATCGGCGCCGACCACGTCGATCAAACAGCGAAGCGCAGCGTCGGACCACAGCACGTTGTCGTAGAACATGCGCCGAAGATACGCCGTCGGCCTGTCCTGCAGCCGCCCTCTCACCTGCGGCCACACGTCGTATCCCTGTTCGATGCGCCCGATTTGATACGGCAGAAAGCCACCCCCGTGCGCCAATAGCACGCGGGCGCCGGGATACCGGTCGAGAAGGCCAGAGAGGACGAGGTGCGCCGCCGCGAGCGTGGTCTCCCAGGGCACGCCGACCAGGTTGGGCAGCATGAGGCGCGCCGCCCGCGGATCGGCGTGAAGCAAAGGATGCAGAAACAGCACCGCCCGGCGCGCGTCCGCGACCTCCCACACGGGCCAAAAGGCCTCGTCGCCGATGAGCGCCTCCCCGACGCCCGGGCCCACGATGGCCCCGACGAAGCCCTCGTCCATCCGGCGCTCAAGCTCCCGCGCGGCGGCCATCGGCTCCGCGAGCGGCAGCGTGGCGAGCGGGCGAAACCGATCGCGGTGCGGCGCCAGCACATCTCGCAAGGCGTCGTTGTACACCTCGGCCACCTGCGCGCCGATCTCGGCAGACAGGTGATACACGAAGAGCTGCGGCAGGGGCGACACGAGCGCCAGGCCGATGCCAGCCTGCCGATAGGCGCTCGCGAACGCCTCGAAGTCGACGAACATCCGCTTCAGCTCGAACGACCAACGCCCTTCCACCGTGAGAAACGGCTCCTTGTCCGGTGCGCGCCGCTCCAGATCCACCTGAATGCGAGGCTCTCGCTTGAGGAACTCAAGCACCTCAGCAGGCAGGAAGTGCGTGTGCACGTCCGCCGCCCGATTCGGCTCGATCACGGCATTTCACCTCGGGCCGCGTCCTGTTCCGCCTTCGACACGCCGCCAACGCCCCAGTGCGCTTTTGGCACCTCGTACAGGATGACCCGCACCGTCTCCCGCTTGGCGCCGAGCGTCTCCACCACCGCGTCGGTCAGCTTCTCCATAAGCGCCCGCTTCTGCTCCGACGAGCGCCCTTCCACCATGGTGACCTGGACCAGCGGCATCTCGATCCCCCCTCACTCGATGACGTCCAGTTCGATGACACCCATGCCCGCGAAGGCGATCTCGACGCGATCGCCCGGGTGCACGTAGATGGCCTCCGTGATGCCGCCCGTCAGGACCACCATCCCGGGCTCGATGGCCGCGCCGAAGCGCGTGAGCATGCGCACCTGTTCCACGACGGACCGCACCGGGTGGCCGAGCACCGCCGCGCCCGCGCCCGTCTGCGCGACGTCCCCGTTCAGGCGCATGACCACCCCCACTTCGTCGAGCCGAAATGCGTACGGCGAGTACGCCTGATCCGCCAGATAGAAGCGCGCGCTCGACGCGTTGTCGGCGATCACGTCCACGAGCGTGAACGAGAAGTTCTCGTATCGGCTGTCGATGACCTCAACCGCTGGCACGACGCACTCGGTCGCGAGCCAGACGTCGCGCGCGGTCACATTCGGCCCCTCCAAACGGCTGCGGAACACGAACGCGATCTCCGGCTCCACGCGCGGATGGATGAGTCCCTGCATCGACAACACCGGGCGCTCCAGTTCCATCGTGGAGAGTAGATGGCCGAAAATGGGTTCGTCGACGCCCACGGACCGCTGCTTCGCCTTGCTCGTGAGCCCCATCTTCCAGCCGACGAGCCGCGCACCCTCCGCCATGTACTTCTGCATGGTCAACCGCTGGATCTCATACGCGTCGTCCACCGTGAGGCCTTCGTAGCGGAGCGTCAGCTTCTTCAACTCCGTGGCCGCCGTCTGGTGGCGATACAACTCATCCGCGATGGACGGAAGCGACAGGGCCATCCGCGTTCGCCTCCTTGCCGTGCGCGATCTCGTACGCGACATCGACGATCATATCCTCCTGGCCACCCACCACGCGGCGCCTGCCGAGTTCCACAAGAATGTCGCGCACGTCGACCCCAAACTGCTTCGCTGCTCGCTCGGCGTGCAAGAGAAAGCTGGAATACACGCCCGCGTAGCCCAGCGTGAGCGCCGTGCGATCCGTCAGGACGGGTCGCGCCATCCGCGGGCGCACGACGTCCTCCGCGGCGTCCATGGCGGCGTACAGGTCCACGCCGGTCTCGATGCCGTATTTCTCGCACGCGGCCACAAACACCTCGAGCGGCGTGTTTCCCGCGCCTGCCCCGAGCCCCGCGAGGCTCGCGTCAATCCGGTATGCGCCCTCTTCCACGGCCGCGATAGAGTTGGCGACCGCCACGCCGAGGTTGTTGTGCGCGTGAAATCCGACCTGGACGTCGTCCGGCAGGGCCTCCCGCAGTGCGGACACCTTGCGGCGAACCTCGTCCATGAGCATCGCGCCCGCCGAATCGACAATGTACACGCAGTGCGCGCCGTAAGAGGCCATCTTCTTCGCCTCTTCCACCAGGCGCTCGGTCTCCGTCATGTGGCTCATCATGAGAAAACCGACCACATCGAGTCCCATCTTGCGCGCTTCCTCCATGTGTTCCGCGGAGATGTCCGCCTCCGTGGAATGTGTGGCGACCCGCACTCCGCGGATGCCGAGGCCGACGGCGCGCTTCAAGTCTTCGAGCGTTCCGATGCCAGGCAACAGCAGCGCGACGACCTGAGAGGTCTTCACCGCCTGACACACCGCTCCGACGTAATCCTCTTCCGACTCCTTCGAAAAACCGTACTGAATCGAGCTTCCGCCGAGCCCATCGCCGTGGGACGCCTCGATCTTGGCCACGCCCGTCCTGTCCAGCGCGCTCGCGATGGCCTTCGCATCTTCGACGCTGAACTGATGCCTCACGGCGTGCATCCCGTCGCGGAGCGTGACGTCCGTGATTTCAATCTTGTACCGATACGACACCGCGCCTCACCTCGCCTCTTCCGCCGACGCCACCTGCATCTTGTGACGCGCGTATTCTTCGCCAAACTTCACCGCCGCCGCGGTCATGATGTCGAGGTTGCCCGCGTACACCGGCAGGTAGTCGCCGAGTCCCTCGACCTCGATGGAGATGCTGACGAGATCGTCCTGGAAGATGGGCTCGCGGTTCAACCGATACCCCGGGACGAACGTCTGCACGTGGCGCACCATCTGTTCGATGGACTCGAGCACCTTCGCCTGGGTGGTCGGGCTCGCGTCCTCCATCAAGCAGTAGATGGTGTCGCGCATGAGAATGGGAGGCTCTGCCGGGTTGAGAATGATGATGGCCTTCCCTCGCTTGGCGCCTCCGATGGCCTCGAGCGCGCGCGCCGTGGTCTGGGTGAACTCGTCGATGTTCGCCCGCGTGCCAGGGCCCGCGCTCTTGCTGGCGATGGTGGCGACAATCTCCGCGTACCGCACGCCGACCACGCGGCTCACGGCGTACACCATCGGCACGGTGGCTTGGCCGCCGCAGGTGACCATGTTGACATTCGGCGAATCGAGGTGCTCCTCCAGGTTGACCGCCGCGATGACGTATGGCCCGCGCGCTGCCGGCGTCAAGTCGACCGCCTGGATGCCTGCTTCGCGCAGGAGCTTGGCATGGCGCACGTGGGCCTTCGCGCTCGTCGCGTCGAAGACGATGTCCGGGCGAACCCCCTGTTCGAGGACCGCCTTGAGGCCGTCCGCCGACGTCTCAAGCCCCATCTCGCGGGCGCGCCGCAGGCCGTCCGATTCCGGGTCGATGCCGATCATCCACCGCGGTTCGATCCACGGGCTGCGCTTCAACTTGATCATCAGATCCGTCCCGATGTTTCCGGACCCGACGATCGCGGCACTGAGCTTTTTCAATCCGAACCCTCTCCTTTCGCCCACACGAACTCCACGCTGCCCAGCGGCCCAAAGGACAGCTGGACGCGATCGCCCGGCCGAATGGGCACCGCGGCGCTGACGGCGCCGGACAACACGACGTGACCCGCGCGAAGCGGCGTGCCGAGTTCGGTCAGGGTGTTGGCGAGCCAGGCCACGGCCTTCGCCGGATGCCCCATCACCGCCGCACCCGCGCCCGTCTGAACGACCTCTCCGTTCAGCTTCAGGACGCCGCCCACCGTCTCCAGCTCCAGGCCGGCGATGGCGGTGGGCAGGTTCCCCAAGACAAAGCAACCGGCGGACGCGTTGTCGGCCACGGTGTCCACCAGCCGAATGCGCCAGTCTGCGATCCGGCTGTCAATCACCTCGATGGCGGGCACCACGGCCCGGGTCGCCGTCAAAACCCGGTGCAGATCCACGCCCGGTCCGACGAGGTCCTCTGCGAGAATGAATGCAATCTCCGGCTCGACCTTCGGTTGAATCAGCGGAAAATTGAGATCCGAGCCGCTCTCAAACCACGTCGACTGAAACAGGTGCCCAAAGTCGGGCTGATCCACGCCGAGTTGCACCTGCATCGGCTTGCTGGTGAGGCCAATTTTGTGCCCTACGACGCGATCGCCCGCGGCCACGCGCCGCTTCACGTTCACAAGCTGGATGTGGTAGGCGTCCTGCACCGAAAGGTCGGGGTGTTCATCCGTCAGAGGCGGAATGGGCGACTGCTCGCGCTCCGCGCGCCACAGCGCCTCCGCCAGGGATTCCAGCCGTTCGCTCATCTCATCCACTCCGATCACAGCTTAATGCAGACGTTCTTTAGCTCCGTGAAGAATTCGAAGCTGTGCACGCCACCTTCGCGCCCGATGCCGCTTTGCTTCATGCCGCCAAATGGCGTCCGCAGGTCGCGCAGGAACCAGGTGTTGACCCAGATCACGCCGGCCTCTAGTTCACCGGCGACGCGGTGCGCGCGCTTGAGGTTCGACGTCCACAACGTGGCGGACAGGCCGTAGTGTGTGTCGTTCGCCAGGCGAATGACCTCTTCCTCCGTGTCGAACGGCTGCACCGTCACGACCGGGCCGAACACCTCCTGCCGCGTGATCTCGCAGGTCTCGTCCACGTCGACGATGACGGTCGGCTCGTAGAAGGCGCCTCGCTTCAGATGTTCGGGGCGCTTGCCACCCACGAGTACACGACCGCCCTGCTCCACCGCGCGCCGGACGAAGCCGTCGACCCGCTCCAGGTGTTCTTCTGAGATGAGGCTGCCGACGTCCGTCTGCGGATCCAGCGGATCGCCGACCCGAAGCTTGCGTGCGCGATCGACAAGCGCGTCGACGAACCGGTCGTACAGCGGGCGCTCGACGTAGATGCGCGATCCGCAGAGGCACACCTCGCCCTGGTTGACGAAGCTCGAGCGCACGGTGGTCGCGATGGCGTCTTCGAAGTCGCAGTCCGCAAACACAATGTTGGGGTTCTTGCCGCCAAGTTCAAACGAGAGGCGCTTCAGCGTGTTCGCGGCCGACCGCATGACCGCCTTGCCCGTCGACGTCTCGCCCGTGAGCGAAATCAGGTCCACGTCCTCGTGCTCGGTGAGGAATTGACCCGCCGCATCGGGCCCGAAGCCGTGCACCACGTTCACCACGCCGTCTGGCACGCCCGCCTGCTTGCAGATCTCCGCGAGCCTGGTGGCGGTCATCGGCGTGAGCTCCGCAGGCTTGATGACGCACGTGTTGCCGGCCGCGAGGCACGGCGCCACCTTCCACGTCAACAAAAACAGGGGCAAGTTCCACGGCGAGATAAGCCCCGCCACGCCGACCGGGCGCCGGAGCGCATAGTTCAACGCGACGCCCTCCATCTCGAACGTCTCGGTCGAAAGCCCCTTCACGAAATCGGCAAAAAAGCGAAAGTTATAGGCGGAACGCGGAATGTCGAGGCTCTTCGCGAGCGAAAGAGGTTTCCCCGTGTCCGTCGTCTCGAGAAGGGCGAGTTCCTCGAGATTTTCTTCAATCAAGTTGGCAATCCGATGCAGAATCGCGGCGCGCTCCTGGGCCGTCGTGCGACTCCAGGTCCGAAAGGCCCGCCGCGCCGCGCGCACCGCCTTGTCGATCTCGGCGCGCCCTCCCTCGGCCACCGTGCCAATCCGCTCGCCTGTCGCAGGATTCAGATTATCAAACGTCCGCCCGTCTTCGGACGGCACAAAGGCTCCGTCGATGAAGTGCAGCACTTGTTCCATCCTCATCCCTCGCCATCTCGAACTATAGGTAGGACTCAACTTGCATCGCGGTACCGGATGGTCAGCACGGGATTCCCGGACCCTGACGACGGACCGTATCCGTGCAATTCACCTTCAAACTGCTTCCGGAGCACGCCGAGCAACACGGCCACGTGGCGGCCGCCGGACTCCACGCCCGCCGCGCGCACGTACGACGGCAGCATGCTCACGGCCGATGCCTTGTCACCCTTGACGAGATATTGGCAAAATTCGCGATCCAACGCCTGTTCCGTGAGATTCGGCCATTTCTCCGGGCCGCGGCCCAGGTTGTGCGCGAGCGCCCCGCTCGCCAAGAACACCACCCGCTCCGGCGACTCCAGAAACACGTCTCCCATCACTTCGCCCCAACGCATCGACTCCTCGAGCGACGCAGCCCAGCAGACCGAGAGGGCGACGACGGGCGTGGGACGCTTAAGCAAGTACCGAAGCGGAACCACGGTGCCGTAGTCCCACACGTAGGTCGGATCGTCCACCGCGACGACCTGCAGCCCGTTTCGCTGTCCCGCCTCCACCAGTCGCCTGCCGATCTCCGGGTGACCCGGATGGTCGTACGGGACGTCGCTGATGAGATCCGGGCACTCCACGGCCGTCAAAATGCCTTTGTGCCGCGGCGTGACGTCCACGTAGTGCATGAAGCTGGACATCCAGTGGCACGAAATGATCACGACGACGTCGGGCCGGATCTGGTCGATCACGTCCGCACACTTCAACATCGCCTCGACCATCGGCTTCTGAAACTCCGGAACGCGGTCCCGATGGCAGATCCTCGGCGTGTGCGGCGTGATCATGGCCAATTCCAGACTCATCTCAATCCCTCCCCGAATGAAACCGTGGGCGGCCTTGAAAGGTGCGACTGTAGGCACCCTCAGTTGCTGACCTCATCGTAGCACGTTGAAAGCGCTCGCTATACGCTCTTGTTTCTCTATGCGGAACGTGATACACCATTCCTAGAAGCGCTTACACGCCGCAAGGGAGGCGAACGCCGTGCCAAGGCAGTCAGACGCTCGCACGCTCTCGTCATTGCGCCACGCGCTGCACGCCCTGCGTTGCTTCTCTCAGGACGAACCTGAACTCGGCATCACGGAGATCTCGCGCAAACTGGGCCTCTCAAAGAGCACCGTGCATCGGATCATGGCAACGCTCGCCGAGGAAGGGTTCGTGCACCGAGACGAGGAGACGCATCGGTATCGGCTCGGACTCTCCGTGCTGAGCCTCGGCGGCATCATCATGTCCAACCTCGAAATCTGCCGAGAAGGCCAGCACCTGCTCGAGGAGTTCGTGCACCGCTTCGACGAGACCGTTCACCTCGCGGTGTTGGAGGACTTTTGCACGGTCTACGTCAGCAAACTGGAGTGCAAACATCCCGTGCAAATCGCCACCCACGTGGGCCGCCGCAACCCGCTCTACTGCACGAGTTCCGGCAAGGTCATTCTCGCTTACCAAGACGAATCGATGGTCGAAGAGGTCATTCGCCGTGGCCTGCAGCCCTTCACGCCGAACACCATCACAGATCCGAACCGCCTGCGAACCGTCCTCGCACAGATCCGCGAAGCAGGATACGCGACGAGCGTCGGCGAACTCCGACCTGGCGTCAACAGCGTCGCAGCACCGGTCCGCGATTACACGCGGCGCGTGATCGGCGCGGTCACCGCCGTGGGGCCGGCCGCTCGATTCACGGACGAGAAGATGAAATCGCTCGCCAAGACGCTCATCTCCATCAGCAAGGAGATCTCGAATCGCCTCGGCTACTATGAACGGCCGAGATCGCGCACCATCTTTCACGCGTCCCACTCGATAGGGAGGCCGACGTAATTCTCGGCGATGGTCGCGAGCCCGTGCCGCGACGACGTGATGTAATCGAGTTCTGCCAGTTGAATCTCTCGTTCAAACGGCGAGTGGTCCGGGAAACGATGCAGCATTTGCGTCATGAAGTACGAGAACCGCTCCGCCTTCCACACGCGCCGCAGGCAGATGGCGGAATATCGCCTCAGCAAGTCGTCCGATCCGTCTGCATAGTGGCGCGCGATGGCTTCCGCGAGGACACGCGCGTCGGAGACCGCGAGATTCAGCCCCTTGGCACCCGTCGGCGGCACGATGTGAGCCGAGTCGCCCGCCAAGTAGAGGCGGCCATATTGCATCGGGGCACAGACAAAACTGCGCATCTGCACAATGGACTTCTGCAGGATGGGGCCCTCGATGGGCTCCCAGCCGTCCTCCGTGGCGAGCCGTAGGCGCAACTCTTCCCAGATGCGGTCATCGGACCAGTTGCGGATGTCGTCGTCCGCGTCCACTTGCAGATACATGCGCTGGATCTCGGGAGACCGCGTGCTGACCAGTGCGAACCCTCGGTCGCTGTTGCAGTAAATGAGCTCCCGGCTCGATGGAGGCGCCTGGGTCAGGATGCCGAGCCACCCCACCGGATACGTTTTCAAAAACTCTTGGCGAGCGCTTTCAGGGATGGCCGCGCGACTAGGCCCGTGAAATCCGTCGCACCCGGCGATGAAGTCACACTCCAGCACCTCCAACGGCGCGTCGGGATCTCGCCGGAACCGGATGCGCGGCTGCTCGGTGTCGACGGCCTCGAGGGACACGTCCTGTACGGAAAAGAGGATCTTGCCCCCCTGCTCGAGCCGCGCTGCGACGAGATCTTTGATCACCTCGTGCTGCGCGTAGAGCGTCACGCACTTGCCTGTCAGCTCCTTCAAGGGCACGCGGCGCCCGCGGCCACGGAACCGGAATTCGATGCCCTCGTGCTCTTCACCGAATTCCTCCATGCGGCGGTGCACGCCGAGCTCTCGCATGAGATCGGTTGTGCCTTGTTCCAAGACGCCCGCTCGAATCGTCTGCTCGATGGCCTGGCGCGAACGCGCCTCAAGCACGACCGACTCCACGCCGCGCTGCGCGAGCAGCAGCGATAGCATCAGGCCCGCGGGCCCCGCGCCAATGATCCCGACCTGTGTGCGCACAGTTCCCCACCTCGCGTTCCTTTGATTGGAATCTTCGAAAAGCTTCCAAAACAAGTCTACCGCGAGGCTGAGTCATGAACGACCCTAATGTTCCGATATGCGGAATGGTGGACGGATCGCCCTTGGTGATCCTACCCGGTGGCAGTCCACACCGGTTTTGCGTATGTGTCTGGAACGGTTTTGCGTTCTTGCCCAATGCAAAAGCGGGAGAGCCGCGCGACCTCCCGCCAAACTCACAAGGATGCCCCATCACGCAATGCCACGGGACCACTTGTACAGCTGCACCGCCGGCCGATAGACGCACATCACAAGGCCCAGGACCGCGACAAAGTGGAAGAACGCCGCGATGGCGTTGAACGCCACAAAAACGAGGAGAGCAAAATACTGCTCCCCGATGATGAAGCCGCGAAAAGGAATCAAGCTCCGCCACCGCTGGGCCCGTCGGAACCTCGACTCGCCGAGAGCCGTATCGGCGCCCGCGGACGGTGTCTCGCGTGGCTTGAACCGGATCTGTCCGTAGTACTCGAGCAGATACAGGGCGAAGAGCGCCGTCATGGCCCACGCCCACAGGCCCGTTGCGCTCGGGTGCCAGCGCGTGTAGCCGTACGCGAGGCTGAAGTAAATGGCGAACTCCTTGATGCGATCCGCGACTTGGTCCAACCAACCGCCGATGGCGGAAAATTGCTGGCGATATCGCGCCAACTGACCGTCCGCGCAATCGAAGACATAGGAGATTTCGACCAACACGAGCCCGGCGATCACGTCGCCGCGAATGCCCGTTGAAAACCCCACACATCCCAGCAAGCACAGAAATAGCGAGAACAGCGTGATCTGGTTCGGTGTCACGGGCGTGTTGCGCAACAGGTACACGAGCCGGATGGACAATGGATAAAACAAGTAATTCGTCCAGATATCAATGGGCCGCTTTGCACATGCGTCGATGCGCTGCAGCTCAGACATCTCGCTCCGCCCCTTGCGCGGCGAGGAGCCGAGGCACCACACTTTCCACGGCGTACTCATAGTCCTCGGGAAAATCGATCTCGACGCAGGGAAGACCCGTGACGTCCACAGGAACCAAGCCCGATTTGTCTTCCAAATGGTCCAGAGCGTACTCAAAGAACTGCATCTCGTTGCCTTCCACGGCGAGATCGAGCACCTTTTGGCGGAATCGCTCGGCGAATTGACCCGCGAACTTCGCCACGCCGATAAACTCGCCTTCGCACGCCGCGGGATCCAGGTGCTTCCCAATGGCGACAATCTGCCCCGACCGAACCTCCACCTTCACCTCTTCGTCCCTGCACTGTTTCTTGTCGATTGCGAGATAGCCGCCCTCTTGTCCCGGGGCGAGGCGCTCGAGAATGCGCGCGTCGTAGACGACGTCTGCGTTCATATAAAAGAAATCGCCGCGCCAGCCGCGCAACGCATGGCTGAGCGAGAACAGCGTGTTGGTCGACTCATAGGCGGGATTTTCGATGAATCGCACGCTGAAGGCTGGATAGTGCGTCTGGACGTAGTCCTGAACCATCTCTTTCCGGTAGCCCACGACCATCATGACGTCGTGAACGCCGTTTTTGTGAAGCGCTTCGAACTGCCAGTCGATGACCGCCTTCGGCCCCACCGGCAATAGGCATTTGGGTCGATCGTCGGTCAGCGGCCGCATGCGGCGCGACACGCCAGCCGCCAGGATGATTGCGGTCGGTTTCATCTCGGTATTCCCCCATAACCCGCGACTGCATGATGCTTGTCCACGGTTGCCAGAATGGTTCGCCAAAAATGAGCCCGATATATGACTATACGTTGCCGAATCTCAAAAAAACCTCAAAATCCGCACCCCTCGAGGGCGTCTCTCAAACCGCGACGGCGTATGACAAATTCTCGCCTCATGTAAAGTATTCTTACATAAAGCATTGACGTCGATTCGGAACGACTCCTATAATGAGCGCAGTTCAGCGCTGCACAGTGGGAGGAATCGAACTTGACGCCGCGCGATATTCTCGAACTCATGAAGCAGCACGAAGTTCAGATGGTGGATTTTCGCATTGTGGACGTCCCGGGCCGCCAGCATCACGTCACCGTGCCCGCGGCCGAGATCGACGAAGAGGTCTTGGAACGAGGAGTCGCATTCGATGGATCGAGTGTCCCTGGGTTCCGGGGCATCGAAGAGAGCGATATGGTGATGCGCCCGGTGCTCGAGACAGCCTTCTTAGATCCGTTCACGGAGGTCCCGACACTCGCCGTCACGTGCAACGTGTACGAACCGAGTGGGAACCGGTACGAGCGAGATCCCCGTTATATCGCGGAGAAAGCGGAGCAATATCTGAAGTCGACGGGCATCGCGACAACCGCGTACTTTGGGCCGGAGCTGGAGTTCTTTATTTTCGACGACGTCCGGTTCGACTCCACGCAGAGCGGTGCGTTTTACGCCATCGACTCCGAAGAAGCGGTGTGGAACACCGGCACCGGCGCGAAAAACCTTGGCTATCACGTGAAGAACAAGAGTGGCTATTTCCCCGTCGCACCGACGGACACGCAGCAGGATATCCGCACCGAAATGGTGCTCGAATTGATGAAGGCGGGCATTCGCGTCGAGCGGCATCACCACGAGGTGGCCACGGCAGGTCAGGCGGAAATCAACTTCCGATTCGGCACCCTCACCCGCACCGCGGATACGGTCATGACGTACAAGTACATCGTGCGCAACGTCGCCCGCCGGCACGGCAAGACGGCCACGTTTATGCCGAAGCCGATTTTCGGCGACAACGGTTCGGGCATGCACGTTCACCAAAGCTTGTTCAACGGCGACGAACCGCTGTTCTACCGCGAAGGCGGCTATGCGAATCTGAGCGACATTGCGCTCCAATATATTGCGGGCATTCTCTATCACGCGCCGGCGATTCTCGCGTTCTCCAACCCGAGCACGAACTCCTACAAGCGACTGGTGCCTGGGTACGAAGCGCCGGTGAACCTGGTGTTCTCGCGCGGCAACCGCAGCGCAGCCATTCGCGTTCCGGTGGCGGTTGTTTCGCCGAAGACCGCGCGCATTGAGTTCCGCACGCCGGATTGTACGGCCAACCCGTACCTCGCGTTCGCGGCGATGCTCATGGCCGGCTTAGACGGCATTCGCAGAAAACTGGATCCGACGGAACTCGGATTTGGTCCCATCAACAAAAACATCTACGAGCTTTCCGCGGAGGAAAAGGCGCAGATCAAGAGCGTGCCAGGCTCGCTCGGCGAGGTGCTCGACGCGCTCGAAGCGGATCACGAGTTCCTCCTGGAAGGCGGCGTCTTCACGAAAGATTTCATTCGCAACTGGATCGATTTCAAGCGGAACAACGAACTGGCGCCGCTCCACTTGCGCCCGCACCCCTACGAGTTCTCGCTCTACTTCGATCTGTGATGATGAAGAGGCCGCGCGCCCGCTTCTGGGTCGCGCGGCTTCATGTCGTCAACGCGCGCTATCCCTTCTTCGTGCTTCCCCGAAAGCGGCGGCCAGCGCGCAAACGAGCGCGTCGCGGAACATGCCGGATCGGGTGATTCGACCGCCGGTCAACACGCCGATGGCCCCATCCCCGTGGCGAAGCCCCGTCATCCCCATCCACGCGTCCATCACGTCGCCCAGTTCCCTACCGGCGCGAATCCCTTGCGCGATCTCGTCCGGCAGCATCATGCGCAGGCCGCCCCCGACCGCCACCTCGTCGTCGCCGTACGCCACCGCTGCCCAGTTGACGAGCATCATGCCGTGCTCCGTCTCCTCGACGCCGCCTTCAAGTCCCACGCCGACGTGAGCGCCGGTCTCCTTCCTCGCTCGCTTCGCCCGTTCGACGGCTCCGCGCCGCGTCTCCTCGTCTGACAGCGGCTGCGCTCGCACGCCGGACGGGACGTTCACGCACTTCATCTCCCATGAGACGCCGAACGCGTGCAATGCCTGCTCCACCGCGTCTCGCTTCGCGCGGTTCAGCGATCCAAGCGCGACGCGCATCGTCGCTTCATTCCGCATCTTCCACTCACCACCTGCCCGCCTTCATTGTAGCGATCCCGGCCGCCGTGATCGACATGGGACGACCGAATCTCCCATATTCGCAACTTAGCCGATGTTGTATGATAGACATGCGTTCTGGACAGGTCCGGGAGGTTGAAAGGTGAGCCAACAGACGTTGCGATATGACGTGGTCGTGGTCGGCGGTGGAAGCGCCGGTGTTGCCGCGGCGGTGGGCGCGGCGAAGCTCGGGGCAAGGACACTCATTGTCGAGCGCAACCCGTATTTTGGCGGCGCGGCGACGCACGCCTCCGTGCTGACCATCTGCGGCTTGTTCGCCCAACGGGAACCGCTTGAGCCGGTCGTGGGCGGCGTGGGTCGGCGGCTTCTCGAGAAACTGGACGAGATCGGCAAATATTACGGGCCCATTCGAAATCCCGGGTCTGGAAATGTGATTGTTCCCTTAGACGCTGAGGGCACCAAGTTCGCTCTCGACCAATTGATCCTCGAAGCGGGCGTCGAGGCGAGACTCCACACGACCGTCATCGGCTGTGACGTCGAGCGAGACCGAATTCGCGCTATCCACTGTTTCCATCACGGCGGGGTATTCTCCATCGAGGCCACGTCGTTTGTGGACGCGAGCGGCGAAGCGGATCTCGCTTTCATGAGTGGCAACGGCGTCCGCTACGGGGACGAAGAAGGCCGCGTGCAGGCGGGCACCCTGGTGATGCAGTTCGGCGGCGTCTCTCCGGAAGTGCAGCTTCACCGACACCAGTTCACTGCGGCCGTGTGGCAGGCCAAGCGGCAAGGAGACACCGTGCTCACGAAGGACAGAGGCATGGTGGTTCGCCTGCCGGGATCGCAACACGTGCTCGCGCTCTTCGCCGACGAGGCAGTCAACGGGCTGGACAGCGCCAGCCTCACGCAGGCGGAAATGTCGGCGCGCCGGCAGGCGTGGGCCTATCTTGAGGCCTTTCGTCAACATGTGCCCGGGTTCAAGGATGCGTACCTCGTCGCAACAGGCCCGAGTATTGGTGTGCGTGAGACCCGACATGTCGATGGCGAATACCGCTTGACCGGCGAAGAGGTCTTGAATGCGGCAAAATTTGAAGATGCCATCGCTCGAGGCGGATGGCCGGTGGAGATCCACCAGCCCGGCGAGCCGCCCCGCTACCAGCACATTCGGGATCGCGCGTACTACGAGATCCCGCTGCGCTCCCTGAAAGCGCGCGATCGCGCCAATCTCTGGTGCGCAGGGCGGGTCATCGACTGCGATCCGACGGCGTTCGCTTCCGCGCGCGTGATGGGCACGGCGCTCGCCACCGGTCATGCCGCGGGCGTCGCCGCCGCGCTGCAGGCGTCCTACGGCGAGGCGCCGGCGGCCGCAACCGTTCGGGCAGAGTTGCAGCGACAGGGCGCGATGATTTGACACGCAGGGATCCGCAAGCGAAAGGGCCTGCGACGTCAGATGACGATCTGCAGGCCCATGTACACGCCAAACGCCATGACGATGAAGGATAGCCCGGTCACAACCCATCGGTACCATCCGCGCATGCGGTACTCGGGCGGAAGCGCGCGGCGCTCGAGCAGCAACAGGAAGCCGAGGACAATGGGCAACAGGAGCGAATTCATCACCTCGGTGTCCACCGAGAGGTTGATCAAGTTCACGCCGCTGAAGACCAGTATCGCGCCGCCGATGTGCGCCAGGCTGTACACCGCGTAAAACGCCTTCGCGTCCTTCCACCGGGTGTTCAGACTGTGGCGAATGCCCGTGACCTCGCCAATGCCCCACGCGCCCGCAAGCGACACGACGAGTGCGGCCACAAAGCTCGCGCCGAGCATCCCCAGGCCGAAAATCACCTTCGCGGCGGCAGCGCCGAGAAACGGCGTCAATCCTTGCGCGATGTCGCCTACGGTCTCAAGGGGCGTGTTCGGGTGCGTGCGCCCCACCGTCGCCGCGATCATCACGACCACGGCGATCATGATGACCTGCGTCAGTATGGATCCAAAGAACGTATCCCAGCGAGCAAACCGAAGGTCGCGCAGGGTCAGTTTTCGATCCACCACCGCCGACTGCTGATAAAAGATCATCCAGGGCATGATAACGGCTCCCACATTCGCCGCGAGCAGGTACACATAGCTCGGATGGTTCAGCGGCACCGTCGCCAGACCCCGCAGCAACTGATGCCAGGAGGGATGCGCGAGCAGCGCTCCCGGCACCAAGGCCAGCTCAAACAACCCCATGGCGATCCCGACGCGTTCCACGCGCTTGTAGCTCCCCGTCAACGCCAAGGCAATCAGGAGGACGGTCGCGGTGGATACCGTGTAATACGGCGAGATGCCGAACAGTTCTCCCACGCCCGCAATGCCGGCAAACTCCGTGACCAACGCGCCGATAGCAGACAAAAACAGCGTAGACACGGAAATCCAGGCCCATCCGCGGCCGAAGTGATGTCGAATCAATTCCCCGTGTCCGCGCCCTGTGACAAGCCCAAGGCGCACCGTCACTTCTTGCACCAAATAGACAATCGGTATCAAGATCAACTGGGGCAAAACCATGGCGTAGCCCCACACCGCGCCAGACTGTGCGGCTGTAATAATGCACCCTGCGTCGGTGTTGGCGAGCATAACGATGATACCAGGCCCTACCGTAGCAAGGAGCCGCCACCAAAACCCTCGCGCCGCGCGAGGCGCCTCGGCCTGCATGACGTCCGTGTGTCCCATCAAGTCCATTCCTCTCGTTGCAAACACCATCTTGCCGCGGATAGGATATGGGATAGACGGAGTTTGCCCAATCTCTTTTCTATCGTTAGTCTAACCTAACTAGAAACTTGATTGCAACGGTCAACATTCTCTGGAGGTGTCCGCGCATGGCGCAGATCGAAGATTTTCAAAAACTCGACATCCGGATTGGGACCGTCGTGAGAGCCGAGCCGTTTCCCGAAGCGCGGAAACCGGCCATCAAGCTGTGGATCGACTTCGGAGAAGCGATAGGGGTACGCGCCTCGAGCGCGCAAATTACGCGGCGATACACACCGGAGGAACTCGTGGGCAGACAAGTCGTCGCCGTCACCAACTTCCCGCCGAGGCGCATCGCCGGATTTTCGTCGGAAGTGCTGATACTCGGAGGGCTGCCCGAAGAAGGGGATGTCGTCTTGCTCAAACCCGACGTCCCCGTGCCAAACGGCACACCCATCGGATGAGCGGTCGCGTCATGCCCGCTCTCCGGCGGCGGGCGCAGCGCCGGTCCCATCGGCATACGGGTAAAAGTAATGGTAAAACTCGTACATCTGATGTTTGTCATACACTGACGCGTCCGGATCAGGGTTTGGTACGTCGATGACACTGCCGAGCGACGTTCCGTAGCGGCTGAACACGTCGCCGTCAAAATGATAGTCCTTTACATCCACAGATGGATTCGCCATGGGCTGAAACCCTGTGCCAATGGAATTGAACACGATCACGCCTGAAATCACCCATGGACCGGAGACCTTGCGCTCTTCGAGATAGACGGACTGCGCAAGCCACCCACCCATTGAATGCCCCGTCAGCACCACATGAATCGGGGACTGATGAATCGCCTGTGAGGCCCTGTTGCAGGCTAGGATGAAGAACGACTTTGCGGGCGCGAGTTGGTCAATCATGTTGGGAACGCTCAAATAAATTCCGGCGTCCGCAACGAGGTCCATCACGTTGTTCGTCGTCCCTCGGTACGAGATGACGACATCCGACCCTTTCTGGTAAGCCACGGCGTAAAATCCCGCTTGGGACTCCTCGTTGTCGACGGCTAGCACGCGCCATCCCCGTAGATCGGAAAAGAACTCGTTCACCGCCTGGGTATACGTCTCATGCCAGTCCATGCTGTTCACCCGCTCGATTTCGTCGAGGAGGGACTTAGGCCCGCGGTGGACGAGCGCCTCTTCTTCCATCTCGTCGAACGACTGTCCCACTTCCGCCGCCAGATTCACATAAGACAAATCCGTCATTTTCATCAACACGCCGTCATAGATGCCGTTGGTGACATCGGACACCGATAAGGCGGAAGCCGAAGGTTTTACGTCGGGGGCGCGCACAATGGCATTGACGGTCAGAAACCGGAAGGGCACGACGAGCATCGCGGACGCGGCCGTAAACGCGAAGAGTCGCTTCCAAAACGACGGCGATCGCATTCGCTGTGCCTCCTCCCTTCTCCGACGCCAGCAGTATACCATACCCGTCCGGCGAGAGGGCTGTGAGCCGTTCACAAATCCCTGTATATTTGTTGCCACGATCCGACGGATTCAAACAAGAGGCGGGCGCGCCTCAACTCGGGCACGCCCGCCTCATTCATCGATTCCGACCTGCGACGAACTGCATCTATACGTGAAACTTTCTTGTTTTGGACAAAAGGCGATCGGTCAGCAACTGCGAATTCAAAAAGTCCCGCGGACTAATGGTCGGCGTTTGGATGGCATGATTGGACGCGAACGTGAGGAACAAGCGCTTGGGCTTGCCGTACTTTTCAATCACACTCGCCTTCGTCATGCCGTGGCGCGTCATGCAGTGCACGGACGTCAGTTCCTGCAACAGTTCGTTGCAGATCGGACAGGTGACCACGTGGCATTCCCCTTTCGCCGCCTAGCCGAGATTCCGATGCGACAGCCTGAGATTCCCGCGGTGTCATCTTCAAAGGTGCGACAGTTTTATTTTACTCGAAAATATTGACGAAGCTAGGCAACTTCGTGTAAAAATCTCGTGACGAATGGCAAGTGAGGGCGGGGTTGCCCGCCCTGCGTCAGAGCGCGGCCAACGCATCCACGGCGCGATCGAGTTGGACCGCTCTAGAGCCCTTCACCAGCACCACGTCTCCCGGCTGAAGGTACGTGCCGAGAGAAGCCAAAAGTTCTTCCAACGCGTTGAAGTGACGCACTACGGGTACTCCCGCCTCTTCTGCCGCACGCGCCATCTCCACCGCCAATTTGCCCACACAGAGTAGGCGGTCCACGCCGGCCAACGCCACACGGCGACCGACTTCCCGGTGGGCCTGAACGGCCATCTGCCCAAGTTCCAGCATGTCACCGAGCACGGCAACGCGATGCCCTGGCCGCGCGACGCGCTCGAGGACTTCAAGGCTCGCGGCGACGGATGAAGGGCTTGCATTGTACGCATCGTCAATCACGGTCACATCTCTAGCGTCCACCAGACGCAGCCGGCCCCGCTGCGCTTCGACGCGGCCCAGCCCACGCTGAATGTCGCCCAAGGAAATGCCGAGCGACAGCCCAACCGCGATGGCGGCGAGCGCGTTCATCACGTTGTGCTGGCCCAAGAGCCGAATGCGCATGGTTGCCGAACCTTGTGGGGTGTTGACCTTGAAGGCCATCCCTTCCTGCGACCAGGTCACCGACGTGGCGCGGATGTCACACGCTTCGCTCAGCCCATACCACAGGATGCGCGCCGTCGTGCGGTGCTGCATCCGGCGAAGCCAGGGATCGTCTCCATTCAGCACGGCAATCCCGTCTTTCGGCAGGCTCGCGATGAGCTCTGTCTTCGCCAGGGCGATGTTCTCCTGGCTACCCAGGAGTTCGATGTGGTTGTAGCCAATGTGGGTAATGACGCCGATGTTCGGGCGGGCGATGGTGCACAATTCCTCAATTTGCCCCAGGCCGCGCATTCCCATCTCAAGAACCATGGCACGATGCGAGGCATCCCGCTGTAGAATGGTGAGAGGTAAGCCCAATTCGTTGTTCTGGTTCGCCGAGGTGTACACGCACGGGCCGAGCGCGCCAAGCGCGGCTGCGACCATCTCCTTGGTCGTCGTCTTCCCATTCGACCCGGTGATGCCCACCACGGGACCTTCGAATTGATCGCGTTCCCAACGCGCGAGAGCCTGCACTGCCTTCAGGGCGTTTGGGACGCGAACGCACGGCCCGAGCGCCGTCTTGACGTCTTTGGTGACGACGGCTACACTGGCTCCGCGGCGAAACGCCTCGTCGACAAACTGGTGTCCGTCGACGCGCTGTCCCACAAACGCGACAAACGCATGTCCCGGCTGAAGCTGTCGATGGTCAATGGCCACGCCCTTGACGGTGACGTCCGGGGCCTCGTGGAACGCGGGCGTGCCCCCTACCACGTGCACGAAGTTCGCAAGCGACATGGGTGTCATATGGGTTCGTTCCCCTCTACGCACGTTTTAGAAAAGGAGATGTGTGTCTGTGCCAAATCGCAAACTGAGGGTCGGCGTCATCTTTGGTGGAAAGTCCGGTGAACACGAGGTCTCGCTGCAGTCGGCCAAGTCGGTGATGGATGCGCTTGATCCTCTTCACTATACCACGATACCCATCGGGATTTCGAAGGACGGGCGTTGGCACGTCGGGAAGGGTGCATGGAAGGCGCTCGAGGCAAAGCAGCCTGCCGCGTTGCCGAGTAAACACACCCAGAACGGCCCGTCCGCTTCGAAGCGGTTCATCAACCCGGAAATCCAGGGGTTGTCACCTGTAGAGGTCAAGCGGTCGCCCGATTGGCTTCCTCCCGCGCTGGTGAACGAGATCGACGTCGTCTTTCCGGTACTCCACGGCACGTTCGGTGAAGATGGGACGATTCAAGGACTCTTGGAGATGGTGGGCATTCCCTACGTGGGCTCCGGTGTGCTTGCCTCAGCCTTAGGTATGGACAAAATCGCGATGAAACAGATCTTTTCAGCCGTCGGAATCCCTCAGGCGCGCTGGGTGGGTTTCACGCGCGCTTCCTGGGCACAGGATGACGGCCGGATTGTGCGAGAGATTGAGGAGGAACTCGGATATCCCTGCTTCGTCAAGCCCGCGAATCTTGGATCGAGCGTCGGGATCTCCAAAGCTCGCAACCAGCGGGAACTCGTGGAGGCCGTTCATCTCGCCCTGTCGTACGACCGGCGCGTCATTGTGGAGGAGGCCATTGACGCGCGCGAGATCGAAATCGGCATTCTCGGCAACGACGACCCCATCGCGTCTGTGGCTGGCGAGATCATCCCCAAGCGCGAATTTTACGATTATGAAGCGAAGTATCAAGACGGGGGCGCAGAACTTCGCATTCCTGCAGCCCTGTCGCCGGAGGAGCGAAAGGCCGTGGAGTCGTACGCCATCCGGGCCTTCCAGGCCATTGACGGCTCCGGGCTGGCGCGAGTGGACTTTTTTGTCGAAAGGGGAACTGGCCGCGTGTTGGTGAACGAGATCAACACGATGCCTGGCTTCACGCGCTTCAGCATGTATCCGAAGCTGTGGGAAGCGTCCGGGCTGGCGTACGACAAGTTGCTCGACCGCCTCATTGAGCTTGCACTGGAACGACACGCGGAGCGGAGCCAGCTTCTAAGATCGTATGATAAGGCGTAAATATCGAGCGCGGCTGGTTTCCCAGCCGCGCTCTCGTCAGTCGGGAAAGAGTTCATAGAAACTGGCGTATCGCTCGTCGCGCACAGGCTCGCGCGCAGCTGTGCGCGGAGAGGCTGGTCTCGATCTCGGTTTCGGCTGGCCGCCCTGAGAATCGCCCTGCCATTGAGCCTGTCTCTCGCGGTATTGCGCGCGGTACTGCTCGAGATCTTGTCGCGAACGAACGTTGTTCTTTTGCCAGTTGTACAGCACCCGATCGATGTAGCGAAAACTGTATTTGTTGGCCAACACACTTTCCTTCAACGCTTCCACGACGAGCCACTCGGGATAGCCGTGCTCGCCAAGCCACGCCCTGAGTTGATCGCATTCCAGCGAAGAGAGAGGGCGGCCGAATTCTTCCTCGAACAGGCTGACGAGATCCTTCTCGACAGGCGGAGGCTGCACCACGCGCCGGCGCCCTTTCAGCTTGTCCCATAGCGGTTGGAGATCGAAATAGGTCACGTGCGCTCCCTGATCGTCGTACCGTTCGCCAATGGCGAGGAATCCCTCCGTGACGAGTCGCTCCACACACGCCATGACCTCTTTGCTCGACATGCCGCAGCGCTCGCCCAATTCGTGCGGAGACAGTTCCGTCGTGCCCTCCGTCTGGCCGCTCGCGAGGATCTGCAACAGCACGACGAGCTCATGCGGGTGCAGGCCGAGCTGGGCGAAGCGCCGCAGAAGGTCGCACGGCACGGCGACAAACGGGGCACTTAAGTAATCGCTGTTGCCACCTTGCCGGCCCGAAGGTTCCATTCGCTCGCCTCCCCTTGTGCTTACGGCGCCATTCGGTAGAGCATGCGGGGAAACAGAATCGCTTCTCGGACGTGATCCAGCCCACAGATCCATGCAATCGTCCTTTCCAGGCCGAGGCCGAATCCGGAATGCGGCACGGAACCGTAGCGCCTCAGATCGAGATACCATCCGTAGGTCTCTTCCGGCAACCGATGTTCCTCAAAGCGCGTTCTCAGCAACTCGTAGTCGTGAATGCGCTGGCTGCCCCCGATGATCTCGCCGTAGCCTTCGGGAGCCAACATGTCGGCGCAGAGCACCACTTCAGGCCGATCCGGATCCGGCTGCATGTAAAAGGCCTTGAGCTTCGTGGGATATCGCTCGATGAACACCGGCGTGTCAAACTGTTCCGCGAGCGCCGTTTCATGCGGCGATCCGAAGTCGTCACCCCAGGCGATGTCGAACCCGTGTTCCCGCAGCCAGCCAATTGCGTCGTCGTACGAGATGCGGGCAAAAGGCGCCCTCACTCGCGCTAACCGCGCGATATCTCGACCCAACAGTTCGAGTTCCGGCGTGCAGCGGTCAACCACCGACTGCACCACGTGCTCGACGAGGGCCTCCTGCACGCGCAGATTCTCGTCGTGCTCGACAAAGGCCATCTCGGGTTCGACCATCCAAAACTCAATGAGATGTCGTCTCGTCTTGGATTTCTCCGCCCGGAAACACGGTCCGAAGCAGTACACTTTCCCCAGCGCCATGGCCGCGGCCTCCATGTACAATTGGCCGCTCTGCGTCAGGTAAGCCGTGTCGTCGAAGTAGCGCGTCTCAAACAGCTCCGTGGTGTCCTCGCACGACGCCGGCGTGAGGATGGGCGCGTCCACGCGCGTAAACCCGTTGTCGTCCAAAAACGCCTGGATGGCGCGCTCGATCTCGGCGCGAATGCGGAGAATCGCCCGCTGCCGCGGCACGCGGATCCACAGATGGCGATGGTCGAGGAGAAAGTCGATCCCGTGCTCCTTCAGCGCGATGGGATACTCGTGCGCCAACTGCACGGGCTCGATGTGACGGACGTCAATCTCGTATCCTCCTGGTGCGCGCGCGTCCTGGCGCACCGTGCCTTCGACGACCAGCGACGATTCCTGCGTGAGCGCATCGCTCGCCGCGAACGTCTCATCCGACACGTTCGACTTGACCACCACGCATTGAACGAGGCCTGTCCCGTCCCGGACCTGGAGAAAGTGGATCTTGCCACTCGAACGCTTGTTGTACAGCCATCCCCGCAACCGCACGTCCTGACCGACGTGATCGGCGAGTTGGCGAACCGTGGTCCATTCAGCCACGCCGTTTCCCCCCATGCACGTACAAACGCGATACGCACCGATTATAGCAGAAAAGCGCAGGGGCTTGGCTTCCCCTGCGCCAGCATCCAGTCGTCACTCGCTTGCCGTGGTTATGGCGGACGTGAGCTCGGCCGGCGCGAGTCCGTTCAGCCACTGGCGAAACTCGGCTCCATCCACGCTTTCCTCGCGCACGACTTGCTTCGCGAGGCGAGCAATCTCGCCTTGATACGGCCGAAGCAAATCCCGCGTCGCCCGCTCCCGCTCGGCGAGAATGAAGCGCACTTCGCGCTCAAGGAGTCGCTCGGGCAGGTGCTCTTCATCCACGATGCCGAGCCTGGACAGCCCACACCTCACCATCGTCCGCGCCAACTGAGACGCCTGTTGAAAATCGTTCTGCGCCCCCGTGCTTCGGTTCCCATATTGGAGCTCTTCGGCCAGACATCCGGCCAGCGCGATATCGATCTGCTGTTCCAACTGGTCTTTCGTGTAGAGATACTGGTCATCTTCCGGGATCTGACGAACAAAGCCGAGCGCGCGTCCCCTCGGCGCGATGGTGATGTGAGAGACCGCGCCTGGCCGCAGAAGCTCGGTCACGATGGCGTGTCCAATCTCGTGGACCGCCACGCGCTCCAACTCCTCGTCGGTCGGACGCCGCCCCGTCTTTTCGCCCATCAGGACCTTGTCGACCGCGTCTCGGAACATCTCCTGCCGGATCACGGACTCGCCTTTTCGCAGCGCCATGATGGCCGCCTCGTTGACCACCGCTTCCAGCTGGGCCCCGGAAAACCCGAAGGTTTCGCGTGCGATGTGTTCAAGGTCGACGTCCGGCGCCAAGGGCTTGTTTTTCGTCTGGATTCTTAGAATGTGCAGGCGCCCCTCTTTATCCGGCAGATCGACGCGAATTTGCCGGTCAAAGCGACCCGGCCTGAGCAGCGCCGGATCGAGCATATCCGGCCGGTTGGTAGCTGCCATGACGAGCACGAATGGATGTTGCGACGTGTTCATGCCGTCCATTTCGGTCAGCAACTGGTTCAGCGTCTGGTCATACTCTTGATGGCTGTGTTGACCGCGCCGCCCACCCACCACGTCGATCTCGTCGAGAAAGATGATGGCGCTGTCCTTGTTTTCTCGCTTCGCGAGCGCGCGAGCTCGGCGAAATAGCTCGCGCACGCGGCTCGCGCCCACGCCCACGTACATCTCGACGAATTCGGAGCCCGACGCGGACAGGAACACCGAATCGGTGTAGGTGGCCGCGGCTTTCGCCATGAGCGTTTTCCCTGTTCCAGGAGGTCCCGTGAGCAGAATGCCCTTAATCGGACGAATCCCGAGTTGTGCGATGCGGTCCCGATACCGCAAGAAGTCCAGCGCCTCCATCAACTCCCGCTTAGCGGATTCCTGCCCGCCGATCTCGTCAAACGACACGTTCGGCCGAACCGACACATCTCGTCCGGCAGGCGCCTGCGCGTTGCGCCGGTCCAAGACCACCCACAGCATCGCTCCAAGTCCCGCGAGGAAGAGCACCGGGATAATCTGAATCACGTGCAGCATGCCTAAGAAGGCCACCACGGCGATCCCGGTTCCAATCAGCCATTCGCGCATGGTCATGACGTCGCACCTCCCGCGCGCGACGCGTAAGGAATCACGCGATACAGGTAGTAGGGGCCTTTTTGCAACTGTAGGTAAATATAGGAATTATCCATGGTCAAGCGGTAGGCCATGTGGTACGACTTCGCCAGGCGCGCCACGTCGGCGGCCATTTGGGTATAATCCTCCTTGGCGATGCCTTGTTGGATCTCGAGCTCGAACGCGCTCTCGAAGATCTGCGTGAGCGGCCCCTCGTGCGCATCGCCAATGCGAACACTGACGTTCGTTCCAAGTTTGCGCTCTATTTCGTCGGATATGGCATCGTAGGTCAGCTGAAGGTCGCCTTCCTTCAGCGTCTGGAAGGGCCCCAGTTGGATCACCACCACATCCGGGCTTCCCGTCGTAATATCCACCTTTTCCACACCAGCGACCGACTGCAGGCTTTGTTTGAGCGGAATCAGCAAGTTATAGTGTTGATAGGCCTGCCAGCCGCCGATGAGAAGCGCGAGCATCAGGAGCGCCGTCACAAAGATCGGCACAATGCGGATGCGAGACAAAGACCTCGCCCCCTTCTATCGCTGGTCTGTGCGGCTGCTGAGACCAGTATAGCACGCCGTCGAACATGTGTTCAGCCGCACTTGTTTCCCGCGCTTCCAGCCCTTCAAGAATGGACAAGCACATCCTGCCACAAAAGTTGTCCCGTCGTAGCATTGAAATAGAAAAAGGCCAGGCGCCCGTTCGAGCGTCCCATGACCTCGTAGACTGCAGTTCCAGCTTTGGCCCAACTCGGAGCCTCCTCGTCGCTCGCCACGTAGCCAAGCGTGACGGACTGAACGTCGATGCCGCGCGCCAAAGCTCTCTTTTTCACCTCGTCCGCGGGGAGGACCGACGTCGAGGGCAGCACAAAAGCTCTCCGCATCGCGGGAATGTAAAAAGCATACCACGTCCGTCCGAAGCTATCTTGGCCCCGGAACACATCCTCCACGCCCGCTGCGGTGAACACGCTGTACGATTCCAACCGGTCGAGAGGCGTGTGATCTAACACGTAGGTCGCCGCCTGTTGTTCGGCTTGCCAGTAGGGGCTCAACAAGTTCCAAAAGTACATAAGAACGCCGATGCCGATCACGACCATCGCGATCGGCACCGAAGTCCATACGATCCTCCGCTTGGTCATGTGGCATCCGTCCGGTAAATCGTGATCTGCACTTTGTCGGGATGTTGCTCCGACTTGGCCATTCCAAAGATGACGTCCTTGTCTTTCAGGTTGCGATTTAAAAAATCAATGAGGCGGTACAGATCTTCCGAATTTGAACACACCATGGTCGCGTAGACGCTCCATTTCGAATCCAAACCATTCCACCCACCGTTATGAACGAGATATCATGTTTTGTAAGAATTCATCATTTGTGAAGTGGTATCTCAAAGGGGTCAAACTCACCTTGCCCGACCTCACCACACCGATATCCACGAGGCCCTCTCCAACCTCGTCAATGATATCCCCTCCATAACGATACACCTCGTGCCCTTCCACGTCGAGTTCGCGCGAAAAAACATCATGGTACCTGCGCACGCCGAGATCGCACCACACGATATCCGCGCGAGTCCATGTCTTCTGACCAACGAAGGGAATATTGGCGCTGAGGAAGGTGTCCGCGGGCAGATCGAGTTCGATGGCGAGTTCGATGAGCAAGCGACACGCCTCTTGTGCCGAGGCAAAGTCGAACGGCGGGCCGACGTGGGACAGCGCGAGCGCCTTCACCCCTTGCAAGGCCGCCTCGCCCGCGATGGCCACCGTACCTGAATACAGCACATCGGTCGCCAGGTTGGCGCCGGCGTTGATCCCCGACAGCACGAGGTCGAAGGGGCGCTCGGCGTGCAACACGGCGAGTGCCCATTTGCAACAATCGACCGGCGTTCCCGAGAGCGCGAACGCATCGGACGCCCCAGGAACCTCGCGCCGCTCCACCCGAATGGTGCGGTGAAGACTGATCCCATGACTCGAGGCGCTTCGCTGCCGGTCAGGAGCGGCCACGACGACCTCGCCAAAAGCCGACGCGATTTCGACCAACGCGAACAGCCCCGCGGCCTGGATGCCATCGTCGTTGCAGATCAACATGCGCATGACGGCGTTCTCCTCTCTCATCACCTCACGCCTCATACGACCGCGGCGCGTCGCTCATACTTAGAAGTACGATACTGGGAGGTGGGCATATGACTGAGCGCGAAGAGGCGCTTCCTCCGTGGACGAATCGTACGTCCTTGCGTGACGACGTCCGCCGCTTCGTGTTTGAGGCCTACATGGATATCGCCCTGGCCGACATGCTGGACGAAACCAGCCTTGTGGAGCCCGACGTCGACAACACGGTGGAACGCGATTAAGCGCGTGTCAACAAGTCCTTGAGGCGCGCCGCTTCGTACCGAATGCGCTCCACGTCAAGCGCCGTGGGCTCTCGGTTTTGGAGCACCCATTCGCCCGCGACGATCACGTCCCGAACGTCGTCAGCGCCGGCCGCATACACCAAATCCGAGAGCAGATCGTGGGACGGCGTGAAGTGCGGCGAGCGTGCGTCGAGCAACACCATATCGCAGACGGCTCCGGCTCGAAGCGTGCCATGGCCTTCAGGCAGGAAGAGGGCACGCGCGCCAAATTCTGTGGCGAGTGCAAACGCGGTGGCAGCATCGATGGATGTCGCATCTTCACGGACGCCCTTGTGCAGCGTCGCTGCAAGGCGCATTTCCTCAAACATGTCCAGGTTGTTGTTGCTCGCCGCGCCATCCGTGCCAAGGCCCACAGTCACGCCCCGGCTTAGCATGTCGGGGAGCGGCATAATGCCAGAACCGAGCTTCAGGTTGCTCTGCGGATTGTGAGCCACGCGGACGTCGTGCGCGCACAAAATTTCGATGTCGTTCTGCGTAGCGTGCACACAGTGCGCGGCGAGCGTCGGCACCTGGAAGAGCCCGGCGCGCTCTGCCAAACCAATGGGCGTGAGCCCTTCCTGCGATAGAAATTGATCCACCTCACCGCGCGTCTCGCTCAGGTGAATCTGGATACCGACCCCGAGATCGGCGGCGAGATCGGCGATTTGCGTCAGGAAAGGCTCAGGGCAGGTGTAGGGCGCGTGCGGACCCAGCGCTACCTGAATGCGCCCGTCCGCTGTCCCATGCCATGTCTGTACAAACGCGCGGCTCGCCTCGAGCTTTTCCACCTGAACCTCAGGCTCAGCAGCGGCTAGGCCAATGGACAAAAGTGCCCGCATGCCCGACTCCGCCACCGCCTCCGCGGCGTGATCCATCATCATGTACATGTCGGCGTAGGCGGTCGTTCCGGACAACAGCATCTCCCAGCACGCGAGCTGCGTTCCCCAGTACACGCATTCCCCCGTGAGGCGCGCTTCAATCGGGAAAATGCGCTCCTGGAGCCAAGTCATGAGCGGCAGATCGTCGCCGACGCCGCGAAGCAGCGTCATCGCCGCGTGGCCATGCGCGTTCACAAGGCCGGGAATGGCGATTCGGTCGCGCTTTCGCCATCTCCGCACCACAACTTCGCCGGGCTCCGGTTCGTAGGCGCCCTCTCCATGGCGGACGATGCGGGAACCTTCAATCACGAAGTACGCGGGACCCCGATAGACGGTATGACGATCCACGACAGCGCCGCCAACCTCGAGAACGGTGACGGATCGTTCCTGTGCCATTTGCGTTCATCCTTCCCATTCGCCTTGGTCCTCTTCAACGCTTGCCCCAAAGTCGCGCGAGCGACTCCTCGTAAGGCGGCAGAGCGACGCCGCGTTCGGTGATGATGCCCGAGATGAGGTGACCTGGCGTGACGTCAAACGCCAAGTGCTTCGCCGAAGCGCCTTCGGGCGCGATGGGCCTCCCCATCCAATGCGTGACTTCGTCCGCGCTGCGCTCTTCAATCGGGATGTGATCGCCTGACGGAATCGACAGGTCAAGGGTCGTGGTGGGGGCCGCCACGTAAAACGGGATGCCGTGGAACGACGCCAGGACCGCGAGCGTATAGGTGCCAATCTTGTTCGCCGTGTCTCCGTTTCGGGCAATCCGGTCCGCTCCGACGATCACCGCGTCGATCCAGCCGAGCTTCATCGCGAACCCTGCGGTGGAATCCGTGATGATGTCAAACGGGATGCCCTCTTCCAGCAGTTCGTACGCCGTGAGGCGCGCGCCCTGAAGATACGGCCGCGTCTCGTCCACGTACACGTGCTCCAGCGTCCCCGCCTCGTGCATGGCCCGCAGGATGCCGAGGGCGGTCCCATACTCGACAGTCGCGAGGGAACCCGTGTTGCAGTGCGTCAACACGCGTCCCCCGTGTTCGGCGACCCACTTCGCGCCCAGTTCACCGATGCGGCGATTCGTCTCGATGTCGCGCTCCGCGATGGCGACGGCGCGTTGGTACAGCGCGTCCGCTTCCGATCCCGGCGGCGCCTCCTCGAGCGCTGCCATGAGCTCGTCGACGGCCTGCATCAGATTGACGGCGGTCGGGCGCGCGGTCTTCATCCATGCCGCGACTTGCGGCAACCGGGACCGGACGTCGGCCGGCCCGAGCCGCCTCGCCTCGAGCGCGAGGCCGAACGCGGCCGCAGCGCCGATGGCCGGCGCGCCTCTCACCTGCATCGACCGAATGGCCTGATAGACGTCCTCAGCGGTGCGGCACGTCAGCCAGACCTTCTCATGGGGCAACCGCGTCTGGTCGAGCAACTCCAGCCTGTCCGGCTGGTATCGGATGGCCCTCACGCTTCACTCTCTCCCCTAAGCGGCACTTGGCCGCCCACCGCCGAGCCGCACGCACAATCCCGCACACCGGTATCCCGCGCGATATAGGCAAAGAACAGGCGCCGGATGTCCGCCACGTTCTCCCGCATCGCCTCGAGGACCTCCTCGTGGGAGAGCGGCTTCGCCGCCATCCCAGCCGCCCAGTTGGTGACCATGCAGACCGTCGCGTAGCACATCTCGGCTTCCTTTGCCAGTGCGGCCTCCGGCATGCTGGTCATGCCCACCACGTCGCCGCCGAGGCGCGCGAACAGCGCAATTTCCGCCTTCGACTCGAACCTGGGCCCTTCCGCGCAGACGTAAACGCCGCCGTGGTGCACGCGAAGGCCGAGATGGCGCGCGGTCTCCACCAGGCCTTTCCGCACGCGCGCGCAATAAGGGTCCGAAAAGTCGATGTGCACAACCGGCCCGTGCTCGAAAAACGTAGAAGGCCGTCCTTTGGTCCAGTCGATCACGTCGTCGATCACGACGAGATCGCCCGGGCGAAACAGGCGGTTGAGCGAGCCGACAGCGGCCGTTGCCAGCACGGTCTCGACGCCCAGTTGCTTCAGGGCCCAAATGTTGGCTCGATAATTGACACGGTGCGGAGGGACGCTGTGGCTGCTGCCGTGGCGAGGGAGAAAAGCGATCTCCTTGCCTTCATACGTCCCGAGTGTCACCTCGACGTCCCCGTACGGGGTATGTACACGTTCGCGCGTGGCGCCGGGCAGATCGCCAGGCTGGTACACGCCTGTGCCACCGATAATGCCGTAACGCATGACGAGTTCCTCCACTCTTGAAGTCTTGTCCTCGATTATACTGAACGGACGCGCGTTTGTCGCCAAGGCGGAGGGAGCGCATCGTGGATGGCCTGCACGCGCGACGAAGGGCAGCGCGGGGCGATGGCCATCAAGTCGCCCATCCGGGCCAATCGGCCAGGTACGACACGGAGGTCCAACGCGTCAGGCGACACCCCGTCTGCAAGTTCTTCCCAGGTAACAGGCGCTGATACCAAGGCTTTCTCGACCGCGCGCACGCTGTACGCCGCGATCAGAGTGCGCGATGGCCCGTGCTGAGGCGCGTCCACGTAGACGCGGCTTCCTCGCTGGTGCACGCGCCTCTCAGTGGTGGCCAGATCCGGCCAGCGCGACGCGCAGTACGCCGCAATAAAATTCACCACCGGACGCGTGACAGCGTATGGGAGCGGCTGCTCCAGCGGGACGAAGACTTGCAGGCCGGAGGCGCCTGTCGTCTTGGCAAGTCCGTCGAGCTCGAGCTCGCGAAGCACCTCGCGCAGACGCAGCGCGAGCTCACGCACGCGCTCGAAATCGTTCGGATCGGAAGGGTCGAGATCGAACGTGAGCGCTGTGGGGCATCCGACTTGAGGGCCGTCGGACTGGTGCAGGCCCGCGTGAAACTCGATGGCGCCCAAGTTTCCGTAGTACAAGAGCGTCTCGACGTCCGGGATGGCAATCAACGGGCGTTCGCCTTGGATCTCTTTACGCGGCAGGCTTGGAGGTGCGTGCGGCGGTAGATGCCGCTGGTAGAATCGGCGGCCGGTCACCCCGTCGGGGCAACGAACCAACGTGACAGGCCGGTAGCGCAGGTGGCGGACCAAGTGCGCGCCGATTTGGGTAAGATACGTCATGTAGTCGCGCTTGTTGAGCCCCGCGCCTGGAAAGTAGATCTTGTCCCCATGGGTGAGCGTCGGCGGGGTTTGGCGGCGTTTCATGCGCTTCACCTCTCGCCTAGCGTGCGCAGAGGCGCATGTCGCTATCAGGGAGGGAACCTGGGTGCCGTTCTTTCGACCGTTCGAACCCCTATCGAGCGCCGTCGTGCCCACGGGAGACGCGTGGATAGCACAGGTCAAGTGGGATGGGGTGCGCGCCGTGGCCGAGGTGTCGGACGACGGCGTGCAAATCTGGAACCGCCATGGACGGCTTCGAACGGACCGGTATCCGGAGATTGCATCCGCGCTGCGGCCCTTTCGGGGGTGTGCGTTCGACGGCGAAGTGGTGGCGCTCGCCCAGGGAAGGCCCAACTTTTACCGGGTTCTTCGCAGGGACCGGGCCGTCACGTCGCGCGAGATCGAGCGCCTCGTGCGCGAGATACCCGTGTGGTACGCCGTCTTCGACGTCGTGCAGATTAGCGGGAAATGGGTTGGGGATTGGCCATTGGCCAAACGCCTCGGCTGGATGGTCGAGCATGTTTCAGGTGTGGAGCACGTGCTGGCGACCGAAAGCGAAGAGGACACCAAGGCGCTCTTCGCCGCCACCAAGCAACTGGGGCTCGAAGGCATCGTGTGCAAGCGAGTCGATTCCACCTACGCGCCAGGCCACCGAGACGGGCGCTGGGTCAAAGTCAAACACGCGCGAAACGCCATCGCGGCTGTTGGGGGCGTGATGTACCGCGACGGGACTCCGAATGCGCTGATGCTCGGTCTGTTTGACGACCAAGCGCGGCTGATTCACGTCGGCAATGCGGGAGCCGGTTGCCTCCCCCATCGCGCATGGGAACTACTCATCAAGCGGGTCCTGTCCCATGAGACAACGTTGCCACCCTTCGCCAATGCGCCGAAAGTCGTGAGACCGTGTCGATTCGCGCACCCCGTCGTCGCCGTGAAGGTACGTTTCGCCGAATGGACCCCAAAAGGAACCATGCGCCACCCCGTAGTTCTCGCCGAGCTGGAGACCCCGGCGATGCCCGCAGTGTGCAGTTTTGCGCAGGCGGACCCGTGACCCCATCATGACGTCTTCCGCTTCTTGCGCTTTTGGTCCTCGCCCTTTTCTTTCTGTTTCGCGAGCTGCAGGCTCTTCTTGAGGGCCTCCATCAGATCCACGACCTCGCCCGCCGCCTGAGCGCCCGCCCTTTCCGTTCCAACCTCGCGGCGCCGCTCGGCAACCCACGCAGCTAACCGCGCCCTGCTCTCGTCTCGATACTCGTTCGACACAAACGGCCGAGTCAACTGCCGAATCAAGGTCTCCGCGATTTCCAGCTCCTTCGCATCGATGTCCACAGACTCCCGCACGTAGGGAAGTTCCCCGGTCGATCGCACGTCCTGCGGCCAGGCGAGCGCGTGCACCACCAACACGTTCCCGTCTGCCTCGCTCGCCCTCACCAGCCCGAGCGATTCCGCGCTCCGCAACGTCATCCGGGCCACGCCGACGCGGCCCGAAGCGCGGAGCGCCTGCCACAACAGGCGGTACGCCTTTTTCCCGCTTGCCTCGGGAGCGAGGTAGTACGCGCCCTGAAACATCACCGGGTCGACCTCGCCCGCGTCAGCGAACTGGACGAGATCGATGGTTTCCGCCCGGCGACCCTGAAATTCGGCGAGATCGTCATCTTCTACCACGACAAATTCGCCCTTTGCGTATTCGAATCCCCGCACGATCTCGTCCTGGCTTAATTCCACCTGACAACGAGGGCAGAACTTCTTATAGGATATCGGCGTCCGACAGGTCCTGTGCAGTTGACGAAAGTGAATCCCGCCTGTCTCCGTCGCTTTGTACAGTCGCACCGGAATGTTCACGAGCCCGAAGCTCACCGATCCTCGCCACATTGCGTGCATGCCGCTCACCCTCCCTCGCCCACGCGGTTAGGGTGAGAGCGAAGCCCGCGCGCCATGCTCGGAGGAAGAAGGAGCGCCTCGCAAAAACTTCCGCACCTCCGCGACGAGATCTCGCTCCGGCATGACCCGCGGCCGAAGGCCAGGGATGGACTTCCAGAACATTGACCCGTATCGCTGCGTCACGATGCGCTTGTCGAAGACGACAATTACGCCCCGATCCTGCTGCGTGCGGATCAAGCGCCCGACGCCCTGGCGAAAACGCACCACCGCCTCGGGCAGGCTGAGCGTTCGAAACGCGTTCTGACCGCTCGCCTCCAGGCGCTCTAACCGAGCGGCTGTCACCGGGTGCGTGGGCGGGGCAAACGGCAAGCGCACAATCACGAGCGAGGTCAGCTGATCGCCCGGGAGGTCGATGCCCTCCCAGAACGTCTGCGCGCCGAATATCACGCTCTCTGGGTGAGCCCGAAACGCTTCGAGCAGCGCGGCGCGGCTCCCATCCATCTCCTGAGCGAGCAAGCTTAAGCCGCGCTCCGCGAGCGGCGCGCGAGCCAGACGCGCGGTCTCTCGAAGCAACGCGTGGCTCGTGAACAGGACGAGCATCCTGCCGCGCGACGCCTCTGCGAGATCTGTGATGGACGCGGCCAGCCACATGGCGGCTTCCTCCGGCGGCGCTGCCGCGATGTCCGGAACATCGCTCGGGACATAGAGGCGCGCCTGCTTGTCCATCGCGAACGGAGACGGGACGGTCCGCGCAATGAAACGGTCTTCGCGAGCGTGCTCCTCCAGGCCGAGCTTCCGAATCGCGAATCCAAACTCCCCATTCACCGCAAGCGTGGCCGAGGTCAGCACCACCGAGCGCAGCGGGTCAAACAGGTGCTGCTTGAGCACGCGGGCCACATCGATGGGGGCTCGGTGCACGCTCACCCGCACACGAGATCCGCTGGCCTGGACCTCGGCCCACGTCACGTCGTCAGGGTGTTCTTCTAGGACGGCTTGCATCCGCGCGATTCCGTCGAGCCAGGCGCCGAGAAAGCCCGCGGCGTCGACGACGCGCCCGACGTGATCGTCCGAGGGCAACGATTTCACCAGATCCAGGAGTCGCGCGCGCAGATCCTGCAGTCGCTTCACGCCAGCCTGGGTTCTGTCCAACGCCTCCCGGTACGCGTGAAACGACTCGCTTTGGCGCCACACTGCGTCGAGGCGCACCTCCGACTGCCCCGCGGGCACGTAGGCGGCGATAGCTTGAAACGCCGCATCCACCTCGGTGCCGAGCGCCCCCACCCATTCTTGACCCTCTTCCAGCCACTCGAGCGTGGTGCCCCGAATGTGGAGCTCTTCCAACATCCGGGTGACCTCGGCCAACACGCCAGCTCGGCCGCGATCGCGCACAAGGCGGTGGGACAAGGCCGCCATGACGCCGCTCTGGACTTCGAAGCCGAGGTGATGGGTCGCCTGTTCCTCGAGGTGATGTGCCTCGTCGACGACAAGATGCGCATACTTGGGCAGGACACGGTGGTCGGAAGCCAGATCGGACATCACGAGCGAGTGGTTGGTCACGATGAGGTGCGCAGAATGAGCCGCCTGCTTCGTTCGAAAGTAGTAGCACGGCTGGAAGAACGGGCAACGCCGATTGATGCACGACTCGCTCTCGCTTTGAACCCGGGCCCAGAGTCCTGGCCCCACCGACGACTTGGACAGCGTCTCGCGCGTGCCGTCGGGTGTCTCCGTCAGCCAGACCAGTAGCGCCATGACGCCCTGGATGTCGTCGACGGGCGTGGCCATGGTGGCAAGGCGCGCTTCACTTCGAACCTTTCGCAGGCATACGTAATTGTTGCGGCCTTTCTGCACCACCAGACGGAGCTCGTCGCCAAAAATCTGCCGAAGCAGCGGAAAATCTCGTTCGGCGATCTGATCCTGCAGCGAGAGCGTGTGCGTGCTCACGACCACGGGCTCTCCCGTGGCCATCGCGATGAGCGCCGCAGGCACGAGATACGCGAGCGACTTGCCTGTTCCAGTCCCTGCCTCTACCATGGCGTGCTTGCCCTCTGCCATGGCCTGGGCCACAGCCTCGACCATGGCCAACTGGCCCGGCCGCGCTTCAAAGCCAGGCATCGACGCCGCCAACGGCCCACCCGGAGCAAGCACTTCTTTCGCTTTCCGGACGATCTCGTCGAGCTTGGCGCGATCCGGCACCGGCCTTGGATCGCGTTCTTCCGGCCGGAAAGACAGGTCGGGCTTGGTGTAATAAAGGCCGTGCCGCTCCTCGAGGGAAGGACCTTGGTGCGCCTCGTGTTGACGCAATATCTGCTCGAACCAAGCGGCGATAAGCGGGGAATACAGTCCCGCGAGCCCCGCGAGCAGTTCGATGACGCCGGAGGGGAGGCGGCGCGCCTTGTCCTCGAGCCGCATGAGCAACTGATGAGCCGTACGCGCGTCCGCGAGCGCACGATGGCTCCCCTCGGCGCGCAAGCACAGGCGGCGCGCCAGATATTCCAGCCGATGGCTCATCAGCCTCGGCGCCAAAATCCGGGCCAGACTCAAGGTGCAGAGTCCGTCCCCTGGCTTTAGTGGCAAACCGTACCGTGCGACCCGCGGGAGCAAGAAACTTCGCTCGAACGCCCAATGGTGCCCCGCCATCGGGGTGTCACCTGCGAACTCCGCGAACCGCATCAGGGCCTCACGCTCGGGCGGGGCATCGGCAACGTCCGCGTCTGACAGGCCCGTCAGCCGAGTGATTTCATCGGGAATGGGGCGCTCAGGGCGCACCAGCGCGTGAAACGTGTCGACAATCTCCTCGCCGCGCACCCGCAGCGCGCCGATCTCCAGGATCTCGGCGCGCTCCGGATCAAGCCCCGTCGTCTCCAAATCCACGATGATCCATTCCACCCGCGTCGCACTCCCGCTGTCCGTTTGTCCCATCAACCCGTATGTCCATTGTACTCGACATTCGGTCCCTCTGCTCGTCCAAGCCTAAATCGCGTTCACCAGCCGCCATCGCCAAGTAGAGGAGCGCGTGGCCTTTTCCTCCTGCCATCACAGCCTTTTTCGCGAGACACGCGGCCGAGGACGCGTCACCGTCCATCCACGCCATCAAAGCGCGAATCTCGAGCGCGACAGGGACATATTCGGCATCAGACTCGCATGCGCGGGCCCAGGCTATGGCCAGTTGTCGAAGGCCGAGTGCGACAGCCAGCGCGCCGATGCCGCGCGCATGCCGGGAACTCGTGACGCCTCGTCTCGCGGCAACGTGAAGATTCCGCGCTGCAGCGCGTGGCCTGCCTGCCAAGTACGCGCATGCGGCGGCAAGCGCGAAACTGTCTCCGTCCCGCCCGCACGCGCAAAAGGCCGCCGCAGCCGCGCGGTAAGCGCCCGCACGCGCACACGCGGCGGCGATGCAGGACCAGCCTTCGAGCCATTCGGGTCTCAAGACGAGCGCCTGCTGCCAAGTCGCGGCCGCGCGCTGAAATTCGCCGCGTCGGAAGGCTATCCAACCCGCGACGCGGAGCAAATCGAACGCATCCTGAGCCGAGCGGGCAACTTGCCAACCGAAAGCCAAGGCTCGACTCGCTTCCTCCCACTGCTCCTCAGCCGCACACGCAATAGCGAGATCTCGATACGCAGAACTCGTGCGCCAACCCAGGGCGATGGCGCGCGCAACAGCTCGCTTCGCTCGGCTGTACAAGCCCAGAGCCAGCGCGCCCCGAACCTCCGCCAACGCCGAGTGCACGCGCCACGCCTTCAAACTCGCCACATCCGAGAACCCGGTCATGCCCATCGCCCCCTTTGGGATTAGGATCGGATGTGACCTGCGCGCACATGCCCGGAAATGCGCGCGCCCGCCGGGGAATCCTGACGGATGGACTAGACCTGCTCGCGCTCGGAGAATAACACCTCACCACTCACGACGGTTCGCGTCACGCCAGGCGACGTCTCGATGACGAGGCTTCCATCGGGTTCAATCGATTGCGCGATCCCACGCACGCGCTCGTCGCCAATCGCGACTTCCACCTCATGGCCGATGGTCGAACAAAGGGCCGTCCATTCGGCATGAACCGCCTGAAACCCGCGCCCGTCCCGCAGGTCGCGGTACAAACGGTCGAGCTCGATCAAGATGCGAGAGAGCGCCTTCGGCCGGTCAATGGGCCGACCTACCTCATGCAGGATGGTCGTCGCGCGATGGCGGATCTCCTTCGGCAACTCGTCGATCGAAAAATTCGCATTCAGGCCGATGCCAATGACGGCGTGATCGACCATTTCCCCCTCCGCCCGGATCTGAGCTAAAATTCCCCCGGTCTTTTTGCCGCCGAGGAGAATGTCGTTCGGCCACTTGATTTCGACCGGCACGCCCTCTCCGCGAAGCGCGCGACACACGGCGAGCGCCGCGAGCAGCGTGAGATCGGGCGCGTGCCGGAGCGCGCACGGATTGCGGACAAACACCGTGAACCACATGCCACCCCGCGGCGACGCCCAGGCGCGATCGCGCCGCCCTCGACCGCCCGTCTGCTCCCCAGCCGTCACGACGGCGCCGTGCGGAAGCCCCTTGTCCGCGAGCTCGAGGGCCGTATCGTTCGTCGAGGCTCGCGATTCCGCCCACAGGATGGGTGAGCCGAGCAGACAGTCCGGCGGCAGGTGGGGCTGAACGAGGGGCGCCATGAGTTCGTCTGGGATCCGGACGGCTCGGTAGCCGACGCGTGGTGAGGCCTCAAACTCGAATCCCATCTGCTCGAGGGCCTTGATGTGTTTCCAGATGGCCGTCCGCGAGAGCCCCAACCGGTGGCTCAACTCCTCTCCCGAGATGGGGCCCTCCGCGTGGAGGAACGCCTCAATGAGCTGATCCCGCACGCGCGTGTCATCCTGAGCCATGGTCATCGCCTCTCTTTCGCTGCGCCATCACCTCGCGGCGCAGCGCGTCAGGTTGATTCTGGATCTCGCCGCGAAGGATCTTTCGCACCAGGCTCTTTTGACATTCTCCAATCTCCTTGCCCCGCAGTCCCATGGCGATAAGTTCGTGTGCGGGCAAGGCGAGATGGGACCGATCCCAAAGCGGCTGGGCGCGGATGGCGCGTTTCCACCGCGCCATCTCAAACACGTCGCCGCGCGCCAGAAACGCGATCATCCGGGCCGCCATCTCAGCAGACGCGCGCCCTGCCTCGTAAAGCATCTGGGGAGACGCGGCGTCTTCCCCGTGCGCCCAGGCCTGAACCAATTGCACCGCCCGCTCGATGAGCCGGGCGGCGTCCTTCCCGTATGCGAGCGCCTCGGCGAACCGGCGCGCGCGAAGCGGACCGTCGTCTACACCCACAAACCAAAGGGCCACACTCGGCCAGCCCGCGGGAGGGGCGAGCGAGAAGCGACCTTGGGTCTCGAGCCAGGAGAACCCTGGTTCCAGCCAGGCGAGCGGCTCCCCTTTTCGCCGCCAGAGCGGCGTCGATGCGAGCGTTGGGAGGTGCGCATGCCACGGCGCGTGCGAGAGACGCTCCAATTCTCTCCCGATTCGCTCCAGGGCAATCGGGCGAATGGCGTCAGCCGTTTCTTTGAGGGCCGCCTCCGTGTCGGGATGGCACGTCAGATCCAGTTGCACGGCGAACCGCACCGCCCGCACGAGGCGGAGTCCATCCTCTTGGAAGCGCGCGACGGGATCGCCCACCGCTCGGAGAAGCCGGCGCGCAAGATCGCCCTGGCCGTCAAACGGATCGACGAGGTAGCCGTCCAAATCCAGGGCCATGGCATTGATGGTGAAATCGCGCCGGGCGAGATCCGCCTCCACGTCGTCCACGAATCGGACAAAGTCGGGGCGCCGTCCGTCGCCATAGGGTCCCTCGGCTCGAAACGTCGTGACTTCAATCCAGTTCCCTGCGGACCACACGGAGACGGTGCCGTGGCGAACGCCTGTGTCCAGGGTTCGAGCAAAGAGCGACCTCACGTCCTCCGGCCGCGCGCTCGTCGCGACGTCCAGGTCCGAGGGCGTCCGCCCAAGCAGGAGATCTCTCACCGCGCCGCCGACCAGATACGCAGCATATCCTGCGTTTCGCAGCACTTCCATGACCTCACGCGCCGGGGCGGGGATGCGGATACTCGCCGCGTTCAGCCGACATCACCTCGCGGTACACAGCCTCGTACTCACTGACCTTCTCGTCCACATGAAACGCTCGCATAGCTCGCTCACGCGCTCGCGCGGAGAAAGCCCGATACAAGGCTTCATCCTCCAAAAGCTTACACGCGAGATCCGCCATCTCATCGACGCGGCCCACTGGCGCGAGGAAGCCGGTCTCCCCGTGCACCACCACCTCCGGAATGCCGCCGGCCGTCGAGCCAACGACAGGTACGCCGCACGACATGGCTTCAAGCGCGACGAGGCCGAAGCTCTCGCTTTCGGAAGGAAGCAGGAACAGATCGGCGGCCGCAAAAAGCGGCGCCACCTCGTCCTGACGCCCCAAAAAATGCACGCGATGGCTAAGGCACGCCTCCTCGACCTGGCGTTTCGCCGCGCCCAGATCCGGCCCTTCGCCGACAAGGAGCAGCTTGGCCGGCATGCGTCTCGCCACTCGTTCGAACACGGCAATCACGTCGTGAAGCCGTTTGACTGGGCGGAAGTTGGAGATGTGAAGCAGAACGCGCTCGCCGTTTGGCGCGAAGTGGCGCTTCAGTTCTCCACCGCACCCGGGTCGGAACACGTCGGGATCGACGAAATTGTAAATGCAGCGAATGGGCTTATTTGTCTCGAACAGGCGGGCGGTATCCCGAACCAGGCTCTGGCTGACGGCCGTCACGGCGTCGCTCCGCTCAATGCCGAGTTTGATGATGGACTTGAGGCTCGGATCCTGAGCCAAGACCGTGATATCCGTGCCATGCAGCGTGGTGACCACCCGGATGGGATGCTTCGCCATTTCGCGCGCCAGGTGTGCACACACCGCAAACGGAAGTGCATAATGCGCGTGCAGCACGTCGAGTTGGTATTCGTCGGCTACGCGCGCCATGAGACTGGCGAGCGCAAAGTCGTACGGCGGGGTCTTGAGGACCGGATACGTAATAGGTTCGATTTGGTGAATATAGACGTGTTCCACAAACGCACCGAGCCGGAACGGCACGTCGGTCACGATGAAGTGCACCTCGTGTCCTCGCCGCGCGAGCGCCTTGCCAAGCTCGGTGGCCACCGCTCCGGATCCACCGACGGTCGGATAACAGCTGATACCCACGCGCAATGGCGCATCTCCTTTCTGCCCGGCGCTCGCTCACCAAAGGAGCTTGTCCAGCCCGTACACTAGCGCGTGCAGCGTCATCACACGCCGAACGGCCAGGATGAGGCCGGGCATGAAGCTCTCGCGGCTGAGGGAATCGTGACGGATGGTCAGCACCTCGCCGGCGCCGCCGAAAATCACTTCCTGGTGTGCCACCAGCCCGGGTAGGCGCACGCTGTGAATCGGCACGTCGTACTCGACCTCCATCATGGCCTTCGTCCTCAGCGACGTGCCGGACGGCTTGTCCCGCTTCCCGTCATGATGAAGCTCGATGATTTCCGCGCGCGGCAGGAAACGCGCCGCCTCCCGCGCGAAACGCATCATGAGTAGCGCCCCTATCGCGAAATTCGGACAGACGGCGGCGCCGACCTGCCGTTGGCGCGCCATTTCGTCCCACCTCGTCACATCCTCGTCCGTGTAGCCGGTTGCCCCTACGACCGGTCGAACGCCGCGAGAAAGGGCGAGATCGACATGGCGAACCACCGCCTCTGGGCCGGTCAGGTCCACCCACACGTCGGGCTCCTCCGTGGCCATCAATCGCTCCGGGTCATCGTACACTGCGCCATAGGCGGAGAGCTTTCTCTCGGCCTCTTCGTCGGCGCGACGCACCAAAAGCCCGCAGATGGCGATGTCGTCCTCGCGCCGCAGCGCCTCGAGCGCCACCTGCCCCATGCGGCCGAGCGCCCCAGCTAGCGCCACCCGAATGACAGCCGCCTTATCCATTCGCTCGCCCCCCTTGACTATCCTCTTCCTTTCGATCCCTGCGCGTCCAGCGGTCGCGATCCCGCGTGCGAAACTTGTGCATGGTCGCCGAAAATGCCTCGCCGAGATCGATCTCGAGCCGATTCGCCAGGCAGGCGAGCACAAACAGGATGTCGCCCATTTCGAGCGCGAGATCTCCTTCCGGCTCGTCCGGCTTCTTTGGCTTTTCCCCGTAATGATGGTTGATCTCCCGCGCCAACTCCCCAAGCTCTTCGGCGAGCCGAACGACGAGCGTCATGGGATGGAAATAACCCTCTTCAAATTGGGATATGTACCGATGGACTTCCTGCTGAACTTCCGACAGTTGCACGCGCACTCTCCTCCTCGCGTCCCCATTATACCGGAGCGTCCCTCGCAAACATAAAAGACGAGGCTTGTCATAAGCATGTATGGACGATCATGGGCCCGTACCTGGGTCCCGCAAAGGAGGGAAGCGCACTTGCGCAAAGAGAGACGCGGGCACCAGAGCACCGTCCTCTTGGCCGCCATGGCAGTGGTGTTCACGCTGGCGCTCGTGATCTACCCGAAGGTAGGGTACGAGGCGGGCATGCAGGGCCTCCGGGTGTGCTGGGAGATCATCATTCCGTCACTTCTGCCGTTTTTTATCGTCTCGGAGTTGCTTCTGGGCCTGGGCGTGGTTCGCGGTTTCGGGGTCCTCCTCGAACCGCTGATGCAGCCGCTCTTCAGCGTGCCGGGTGTCGGGGCTTTCGCCCTGTCCATGGGGCTCGCCGCCGGCTATCCCATGGACGCCGTGATCACGGCGCGATTTCGCCAGACGAACCAGTGCACCCGAATCGAAGGGGAACGACTGTTGGCCTTCACCAACACGGCGGATCCGCTGTTCATGTTCGGGGCGGTGGCGGTCGGCATGTTCAAATCGCCAGCCCTCGGCGGTCTGTTCGCCCTCGCCCACTACATTTCCTCGTTCCTCGTCGGCGTAGCGTTCAAGTTCTGGGGACGGCGAGATCCCGACCATCTGAGAGAAGTGAAGGAGCGCGAAGAGGTGAGGCCGAAGGGCAACCTGTTCGCCCGCGCATACCGGGAGATGCTCACGGCACGCGAGGAAGACGGTCGCCCCTTCGGGAAATTGCTCGGCAATGCGGTGAGTGAATCGGTCCAAACCATCCTCATGATCTCCGGGTTCATCGTGTTCTTTGCCGTCGTGATCGAAATCCTCGAAGTGAGCGGCATCATGGCCGTTCTAGGATGGCCCCTGATGGAACTCTACGGGCTATTCGGCATTCACACGGGGCTGGTTCAGCCGACGCTTGCAGGCGTACTCGAGCTGGACATTGGCAGCGCTCAGACGGCGGCGGTACCCGCGCCGCTCCTTCAGAAGCTCGCGCTCGTGAGCGGCATTATCGCTTGGAGTGGCCTCAGCGTCCACGCGCAGGTCGCAAGTGTGCTGACGCATACCGACATCCGCATGCGCCCATACTTTCTGGCGCGCTTTCTGCACGCTTCCTTGGCGGCGCTCTTGACCGTCGTCCTGTACGGGATGGGTGTGGGAAGAACCGCCCAAGGCGCGTTGGCAAGCGTGACACGTCACCTTCCCATGATGTCCTCCGTAAGCGAACGGGAGGGTTTTTGGACGACCTTCACACACGCGATGTCGAACAGTTTCGAGTTGTGGCTCGGCATCTGCGCGGCCCTCACCGTTTTGTCTGCCGGCGTGCTGCTGCTCCGGAGGATTCGAATCGTCGCGTTCTTCGTTCGCTCGCAAGGATGAAACCAGACCACGCAAGACGGCCAGGTATCGCAGTACGATACCTGGCCGTCTTTGCGAAGCCCTAAACGGCAGTCATGCGAGAGGGGGAAAGAAACGATGTTGGATCAGCTGATCGAACAAAATCCATGCCGAAAGCGCGAACGCGTACACCGCGAACCAACGCATTCTCGCGCGGGCGATCAACGCCTTCGTCCACCGCACTGACAGGTACCCCGTGGCGAGCGCCGCCAACATGCCAGCAAGCATCGGCCCGGACGACAGAGCCGCCGACCCGTGGGCCTCGACGAGGTCGTCGAGCTTGACAAGAACGCCGCCCAAAATTGCCGGGATGGACAAGAGGAACGAAAACCGCGTCGCTGCCTCCCGGTTCAGCCCTCGCCAAAGCCCCCCGGCGATGGTCAGACCGGAGCGCGACAGCGCCGGCAGAATGGCAGCGCCCTGAAGCGCCCCAATCCAAAGGCTGTCTGCGGCCGTCATCGTGGTCTCGTTCTTGGGGCCCGCGTCGACGGCGTCCATCCACCACAGAAGGATGCCTGTCAGCAAGAATTCGAGGCCGATGGTCGCGCCCGATGCAAAGAGATCATCGAACCACTCCTCGAACAGTCCGCCAATCACGGCCGTCGGCAAGAGCGCCAGTACGACCATCCACGTCTCTCGGGCCTTCGGATGTTGAATGAGCCAGCGGACCTCCTTGCGCATGGCGTACAGGACCGCCACCAACGTCCCCACGTGAAGCATGAGGACAAACGCTGTGTTGTGATCGACGTCGACGTGAAGCAACTTCTCCAAGAGAACGATGTGGCCTGAGCTCGAGATGGGCAAAAATTCGGTCAGCCCTTGCACGGCTCCAAAGAGCACCGCATCTCCGTATGTCATCTCCTGTTCTCCTCCATCACCCAACCTCCCTCCTGCAGACTCGCCATGGGCTTGACCCCCTAGATATCTATGGACGGGCGCACCAGAACATGTCCGTGCTTTGCAGCATGTCTGCAAGATGATTTCCATACCATGTAGCGACAAGGCCAACGTGGCGAGGAGGAACGAGCGTGAAGGCTGTGAAACTCGCCTTGCAGATTGCCGCGGTTTACATCGGCACGGTGGTGGGAGCAGGATTCGCGTCCGGCCAGGAAGTCTATCAATTCTTTGGCCGATTCGGGGGGTGGGGATTTGTCGGGATTGGCATCGCCACGTGTCTGTTTGCGTGGTGGGGATACCGTTTGCTGATGCTTGGGGCGGAATGTCAAGCCGCATCGTTCCAAGACCTCACAGCCCATGCGCTGTCGCCGTGGCTCGCGCGCGGGGTCGACGCGCTCGTCATCGCGATGTTGTTTGGCACCACGGCGGCCATGCTGGCCGGCACGGGCGCGCTCTTTCGCGAACAACTCCATCTGCCTTACGCGCTCGGCGTGCTCTGCGCGATGGCCGTGGCCGCCGTCACGACGTCCTTCGGTATCCGCGGCTTGTTTGGCGCCAACACGGCGATTGTTCCGGTGCTCTGTCTCTTCGCCGCCGGATTGGCGCTGGTCAACCTGGGCAATCCGGCGAAGCGCTGGGCCATTTTTCACCCGCTCGCTGCGTCTGGCTCCCTCGGAGCAGCCCTGCTCTCTGCGCTGGTCTACGCCGCGATGAACGTCGGCCTGTCGATTGGGGTGCTCGTGCCGCTCGGTGGACGAATCCGGCAACCTGACGCGCTCCGGAATGGCGCCATTCTCGGTGCGCTAGGACTTGGCGCCTTGCTCGCTTCCGTGGCCGTGACCCTATTTGCGCATGCTCCGGACGCCTATCAATACGCCGTGCCCATGGGCCGCATCGCCGCCACCTATCCGCGCGCCGTATCCGTGATGTTTATCGCGGTCCTCTTTGGGGAAATCTATTCCACACTTGTCGGCAATCTGTACGGCCTGCTCGGCGAACGGCCCACGACGCGGAGGAAACGATTCGCCGCAGCGGGCATGGTGCTGTGTGTCTGCGCCGTTTTCACGGCGTTTGGTTTTCGAGCGATTGTTCAGTATGGGTACACGGCGTTCGGCTGGATCGCATTGTGGCTTCTCACGGTTTTGACGATAGCGCGCGGCCCGTTGAAGACCCCGTGATTTCGCCCGTATAATGGCTCGTAGTACCAGTGAAGCGGCAAGGGAGTCACTCCTGATGAAAACATTCGAACGCGGAATCCAGTGGGGCGCCATCGCAGTGGGCGCCCTCATCTACGCCCTCGGACTGAACGGATTTCTGGTCGCCAATCACTTGGCCGAAGGCGGTTTTGTGGGCATCTCGCTGCTCTTGTTGTACAAGCTGCACGTGCCCATCGGCGTCTCCTTTTTCATTCTGAACATCCCGCTTCTCGTCGTGGCGTGGAGGCAATTCGGCCACGAGTTTGTCCTGAAGACGGCGGCGGGGGTCGCAGGCGTGTCTGCCTTCAGCGAAATCACCCAACCTGTTCGGATTCCGCTGCACGATCCCCTGCTGGCCGCACTCTATGCCGGCGTGATCACCGGCATCGGGCTTGGGCTCATCTTCCGAGCGGGCGGCACCACAGGTGGATCTGACATCATCGCGCGCCTGCTTAGGCACCACCGGGGAATTGGCATGGGACAGACGCTCTTCGCCATTGACTTCGTCGTGATCCTCTCGGTAATGATGCTGATTGGCAAGGAGGTGGCCATGTATTCGCTCGTGGCCCTCTTTGTGGCGAGTCGCGTGATTGACTTTGTCATTGAAGGCGCCTCGAGCGGCCGGGCGATGATGATTGTCTCCGACCACCATCACGACATCATCGAGGCCATCCATCGCGAGCTCGATCGCGGCACCACGCTGTTGCAGGCGCGCGGCGGTTACACAGGGACCAGCCGAGAAGTGATTTACTGCGTAGTCTCGAGAGACGAGGTGTCGCGCGTGCAGCGCATCATCGAGAGCATCGACCCGCACGCGTTCGTCACGGTCAACCCGGTCCACGAAGTCCTCGGGGAAGGCTTCACCTTCGATGGCGAGGCGAGCTCGTCGGGCAGGCGGCGCAAAAAATGGCTGTGAGGCTCGCGGCCACACAGCCAACACCGACGCAGGTCAGGCGGGAGAGTCCTCGAGGAATTCGCCGCGATCGAACTGGATGAGCCGTTCGCTCGCCGCGAGAAAGGCGCGCTTGTCTCCGGCGTCCAGCGCCGCGTCGACCGCCCGCATGAGTTGTTCACGCCGGTACGCCCGCAGCGCCTGCTCGATGACGAGGTCCGCCTGGACGGACAGCATCTCCCGGATGGCAGGGTCCAAATCCGGCCGCGCAGGTTCTTCGAGGACCGACGCGAATTCGGGGCAGGTGCTTCGGTCCTTAAAGAACAGCCCCACGTAGATGTCCTCGTCCGGGTGCTGATACAAGTCCATAAACGCTTGCTCGACATCGGTGGTCACCGGCTTGTTGCGCCGATAGTACCGAAAAGGCGCGACGTGCACGCAGGTAGTCGACACCACGATGACGCGCGAAAATTGGCGGAAATTGTCTACAAAGTGAACGCGCTCGAGGATGTTTTCGCGCGACATCATGTAGCGCAGCAACATCTCGGCTTCACGGCTCTGCAATCGGTAGTTGGCTAGAAACCAGCGCAGGAAATGCTTCTTCTCAGCGACGCTCACGGTGGTTCCCATAGCCATTCTCCTCCCTGCTTCCCGAGGTCTCGGAAGCGTCCAGCGAGCATCCGCAAGTTTCGAATTGTGTGTTCATTGTATTCTGTGAACGAGCTCGCTTTTCCTGCACCCGGTGTGTTTTTCCGTTCTGGACTCTACGCCCACGACTCACCCGGCTTTGCACGTTCGGACTCAGCCAGGGTCTCTCCGCGCGCGGCAGCGACCCAACGAGCGAGCATCCGCTCGACATTTTGCGGGATGCCGTACAGCGAATGCCGGATTACGAAGGCGCGCCACGCGTCGAAGTCGTGACCTTCCTGTAAACCACGCGCGATGGTGTGCGCCAGGACTCGGTAGGCGCGGACCCCGTCGGACGGAATCCGTTCCACAAACGGAGCGATGGTTTCCTCCAGGCGCGGATCGGGCGACACGACGACCAGTTCGAAATTGGGCTGCACGACGAGCGCCGGCCGGCGTTCGGTCAGGTCGGCGGTCGACTCCGCGTCGCCTTGTGATAATAATTCTTGACCGAGTTCGGTCGTTTGAAACCACTGCGGAGGAGATTCTGGCCCATCGGAACCAATTCTGGCGACACCCAGGTGAACGAGCATTTTGACGATCCGCGTTCGCCAAACGTCCTCGGTCGAATCGTAATAAAACGCGTTCAGAAAGGGGAGGCATAACTCGTACAGCGAAGCCAGATGGATCCAGTCCCCACCCAGGCGGCGGATGAGCCGCAATACGTCGGCCAAGCGAGGAATGGGCCCCCGATAGCTCGCGACGTAGTGGCGAAGGAAACGCCGCAACTTCACCATCGTCAGGCGCGACTTCCACGCCATCCAGCGCGCCTCGTCGACTTCCACACGGCCATCCTGCTCGACGATCACGCCCTCGTCACAGGCGAAGTCGTAGATCAGCGCGAGACGGTCCGGGTATGCGAACGTACGCTTGCCGTATCCGAACCTCCATCGCGGCAGCTCGAGCGCTTCCTCCACTTCGAACAGCTGCATCAATTGCTCGATGTTTCGTTTGTACATGGCACCGGTGGTGGTGAGGCGGACGTCGTGATCCCGCACGTAGGCGACGAGCGTCTCGAGATCGGTCAGGATGGCGTCCTCCTCGTCGCGCACATAAGTCGGATCATCCAGGCGCTTCGCGACCTGCGCGCGCCATTCCGCCACGTAATAGGCATGACACGCCTCTTGAACATCGATAGGCACAACCAGCGGAAATTTCGTTCCAGGATCCGGATGAACGTACAACCACCCGGCTCCGAGCGCGCGTTCGATGGCCTCGTCGCCATAAGGAGCGAGGAGAGACGACATCTCCTCGCGCGCAAAAGCGTGACGAGGCTGCAGCACGATCCGCCTCATGGCCGCATCCCACTCCGTACACCATCGGTGAACCATGGCTTGGCGTATGGCGGGATCCAACCACGCCTCCAGGATCGATTGTAGAAGGTCGAGCTTCGAGTACGGGATACAGGCGACTTGAAGAGATCTTGCAATCCGTTGGAGCGTGGGGACGGACGCGTGGTTCAGGCATTCGTTCAGGCGCATGCGGCTTCCCTCCGCACCGTTTTCGCCTAGCATGCCCAGAGACATGAAATCTTATCCTTATCAACATCTTTTTAGAACACCCTGCTGCTCGGCTAACCGGCAAAATAAAAAAAAGAGGGAACTCGCGCGCGGCGAATTCCCAACACAGGAGATTCTGCTAGGAGTGGAGAGAAATCAGAACATAACACCCTTCGACTTGAATCATACACCGCTCTGTAAACGCTGTCAATACCACATCTGCTCCGATTTTTCAGATTACTCCGTGTTTCTCGCCTCGTCCGCTCGTTCGCGCCGCCGCTTCGCCTCTTCTAGCAGAATCTTGACCTCCGAAGGATCCCCTCGCTCGAGCGCTGTGCGGAAGGAACGGGCCACCGCTTCAAAACGTTGCAGCCAGGCGATGACGTGATGGCGATTGGCGCCGAGCGTCTGAATCCAGAACTCCGAAGGCGAGGACGCTAATCGCGTCACATCCCAAAAGGCGGGACCTGCGATTTCGGCGATGGCCGCCGGGTCTGTCTCCGCGGCAAGTACCGCGCACTGGCTCGCGAGATGAATGCCGTGACTCGCGTCAGCCATCAGCCGGTCGTGATCTTCGGCATCTGGAACGCGAACGACGCGGGCGCCGAGGCGGCCAACGAGTTCCTCGACCTCCCCGGGCGGACGATGTGTCTCGAGAAAAACCCAGGGCTTTCCTTCGAACAAGGCCTCGTCCGCACCGAGCGGTCCCGCCTGCGCCTTGCCCGCCATCGGATGGGACGGGATGCCGCGCGATCCGGCGAGGACCCGATCCATCGCCTCCACCATCGGGCGCTTGACGCTGCAGACGTCCATCACCCACGAGGCTTTGCCGCGCACGCGCGGAAGCAGATGGATGGCGGCGTCGACCGGCACGGCAAGCACGGCGAGATCGTAATCCGAGGGCGCGCTCTCGAGCGCGTGCCACACGTGGCGAAACGCGCGGAGTCCTGCAGCCTGTTCGCGATAGATGGGGTTGACCTCCATCGCATCGATCTCAAGATGCGGCAACCGACGAGAAAGGGCGAGGCCCATCGACCCGCCGATGAGTCCCGCCCCCACGATGAGCACGCGTTTCAACGCCATGGCCTCTCACACCAAGCTGGCAGCGGGCTCAAACGTCTTCATTAGCTGATGGATGGCCCGCACCTGGTGCGCAAGTTGATCGAATTCCTCGAGCGTGATGGTCTGGTTGCCGTCCGACCACGCCTGGGTCGGATCCTTGTGCACCTCGACAATCACGCCGTGTGCGCCTGCCGCGATCCCCGCCCTCGCCATGTCCGTTACGTAGCGAGCGTGACCCACGCCGTGTGACGGGTCCACGAGAACTGGAAGATGAGACAAGTGCTTCACCACGGGCACGGCGTTCAGGTCCAGCGTGTTGCGCGTGTACGTCTCAAATGTCCGGATCCCGCGCTCACAGAGAATGACATTCGGGTTTCCCTCGGCCATGATGTATTCGGCCGACATGAGCCACTCTTCGATGGTGTTGGAAAAGCCACGCTTCAGCAACACCGGCTTGCCAGTCCGGCCCACGGCCTTGAGGAGTGGAAAGTTTTGCATGTTGCGTGCGCCGATCTGAAGAACGTCGACGTACTCGGCCACGAGCGGCACTAGGCCCGGCTCCATGACCTCCGACACGATGGCAAGCCCCGTTTCTTCACGTGCGTCCGCCAGGTACTTCAGGCCTTCTTCGCCGAGCCCTTGGAACGAGTACGGGGACGATCTCGGCTTGAACGCGCCTCCTCGCAACATGTGGGCCCCACTTCGCTTGATAGCGCGCGCAATCTCCAACAGCCCTTCGCGCGTCTCCACGGAACACGGACCCGCGATGAGCGTCGGCTCCGGCCCGCCGACGACGTGTCCGCGGATCTCAATTCGGGTGTCGTCGGGATGGAAGGGGCGGCTCGCGAGCTTGAACGGATAGCTCACCGTCACCAACTTCTCCACGCCCGGCAACGTCTCGATGCCGAGCTCATGCACCTTCTCCTTCGCGCCGATCACGCCGATGACGGTCGTCTCCACGCCGACCGACAGATGGGCCCCAAGTCCTTTGCTCTTGAGCAACTCCATCACGCGATCGATGTCCGACTGCGACGCGCCCTCCTTCATGACCACGATCATGGTTTCTCTCTCCTCCAAGCATTCTTTTTTGTACCCTTCAAATGATTTGAAAAGTCTATCACAATCGGCGAAAGAGGACAATCCCGTCAGCGCGGAAGGGTGGACTCCATCGCCGCTTGTTTGAGCTGTTCGGTGAACGAGCGCACCGCTTGGACGGGATCGCGCTGCTCCTCGAGCGCGTCGCCGATGCGCCGCACGTAGGCACTGCCCACAATCACGCCGTCCGCGAATTCCGCGATCTCGCGCACGTGCTCGGGGCGGCTCACGCCAAATCCCACGCAGGCAGGCAGATCAGTGTGCTTGCGGACGAGACGAACGAGTTCGCGCACCTGCCGTGACACCTGCTGGCGCTCGCCCGTCACGCCGAGCGACGAGACGCAGTACACAAAGCCTCGCGCCGCTCGGACAATCGCGCGAACTCGCTCCTCTCCCGACGTCGGCGCGACGAGCGGGATGAACTGAATGCCATGCGCCTCGGCCGCGGCCGCCACCTCTCCCGCCTCCTCAAGCGGCACGTCTGGAACAATGACACCATCCCCGCCGGCAGCCGCGAGTTCGCTGAAAAAGCGCTCCGCTCCATACTGGATAAGGGGATTGACGTACGTGAACGCGACGAGAGGCTTCGGCGATTGCGCCCGAACGTCGTGCACCAAGCGAAGGCAGTCTACGAGGCGCGTGCCTTGCTTCAGACTACGTACCGCGGCCGCCTGAATGACTGGGCCGTCGGCCAACGGATCGGAATACGGAAAACCGATTTCGAGCATGTCCGCCCCGGCATCCAAAATGGCGCTCGCAATCTGGAGAGAGCGCTCGTAATCCGGATCGCCCGCTACGATAAAGGGAATGAGCAGTTTATGACCGGTTCGAAACGCCTCACGGATGCGATCCATGCGTTTCATCTCCCTCCCGAGCGGCCACCTGTTCGACGTCTTTGTCGCCGCGGCCGGAGAGGCAGACGACGACGACGTCATCAGAACTGTACCGATCCGCTTCCCGCATCAGATACGCGATGGCGTGTGCGCTCTCGAGCGCCGGAATGATGCCTTCGAGCTTCGACAAAAGAAAGAACGCCTCGAGGGCTTCCTCGTCCGTCACCGGCACATACGTGGCGCGCCCCGTGGCAGCCAGATGCGCGTGCTCAGGGCCGATACCGGGGTAATCGAGTCCCGCTGATATGGAATGGGCGGGTTGGACCTGGCCGTATTCATCCTGCAATAGCATGGTCTTTGCTCCGTGCAACACGCCCGGGCGCCCTCGCGCGATGCTCGCCGCGTGATAGGGCGTCTCCAGCCCGCGTCCCGCGGCTTCACAGCCGATGAGCTCCACGCCCTCGTCTTCAATAAAGGGGTAAAAGATCCCCATAGCATTCGATCCGCCACCGACGCACGCCACCACGCTGGTCGGCAAGCGACCTTCCTGCTGAAGGATCTGCGCCTTCGCCTCATCCCCAATCACCCGCTGAAAATCGCGAACGATCATCGGATACGGGTGAGGGCCCACCACGGACCCAATGATGTAGTGCGTGTCGTCCACGTGAGCGACCCAGTGGCGAATGGCTTCATTCGTGGCGTCCTTCAGCGTCCTCGTCCCTGAGGTGGCCGCCACCACTTCGGCGCCGAGCATCCGCATCCGAAACACGTTCAGTGCCTGCCGGCGCATGTCCTCTTCGCCCATGAACACGGTACATTCCAGGCCAAACCGCGCGGCCACCGTCGCCGTCGCGACCCCGTGCTGGCCCGCGCCCGTCTCGGCGATCACGCGCCGCTTCCCTGTCCGAAGCGCAAGCAGCGCTTGACCGATGGCGTTGTTGATCTTGTGCGCGCCGGTGTGATTCAGGTCTTCCCGCTTGAGGTAGATCTTCGGCCCACCAAGGTGCTTGGTCAGGCGCTCCGCGTAATAGAGCGGCGTCGGCCTGCCCGCGTATTGCTCAAGATAATACTTCAGTTCCGCTTGAAACGATTCGTCGCGCGAGAGGCGCAGGTAATCGCGTTCCAATTGGAGGAGAGCTGACATGAGCGTCTCCGGGACGTAACGCCCGCCAAACGCGCCATATCGCCCCGTTTCATCAGGATATGGATAATGACTCATGGCCCCACGCCTCCATCGCCTGGATCAACTGCTCAATGCGGCGGACGTCCTTCCGCCCGCCAACTTCCACGCCCGAAGACACGTCAATGCCGTCTGGCCGCGCCCGGCGCAGGAGGTCCCGAACGTTTTCCGGCGTGATTCCGCCTGCGACCCACCATTCGAACGTGAACGCCTGCGCCATCTCGGCCAAACGATCCCAGTCGAACGCTCGACCGTGCCCGCCCGTGACGCCGGGCTTCGCGTCCAATGGCGGTTTCGCATCGAACAGGATGGCATCTGCGGAAGACGTATGCGCCCTCAGGGTATCCAGAAAAGAAATCACATCGTCTCCGGGATCGAACGCGACCGCTCGCCACACCCGAAACCCAGCTTCGCGAAGCCACTCAGCTACGTCCCGAGGCTCCCCGCCATGCAGTTGCACCACGTCGACACCCGCCCGCTTCACGGCCTCGCCGATTTCTTGAGGCAATCCGCCCGAGACCACGGCAACAGTCGTCACATCGGGGCGAATGCGCTTTGCCGTCCGGACGAGATCGCCCGCCTCGTCTGGGGTCACGTAGCGCCTGGACGCCGGGACCAACACGACGCCCACGTGCGTGACGGCGGGATGGCGAAGAAACGACAGATCATCGCCCGGCCGAAGGCCGCAGATTTTCAAAAGCGGAAGATTCCTCACTTCGCCACCGCCTCAAGCGGGACACATAAATCCGCCACCTGCGCTCGAACGGATGCGAGATCCGCGTGGCGCATCAGAAGTTCACCGACCAAAATCCCCCTCGCGCCCGCAGACGCCATGCGCAGGGCATCGTCTCGGCCCATGATGCCGCTCTCGGCGATGGCGAGCGTCCCTTCGGGCAGCCGCCGCAGGACCCGCTCCGACGTGGCGAGATCCACCTCGAAGGTCCGCAGATCGCGATTGTTGATGCCAATCAAGGTCGGCTCGGCCGCCAAAGCGGCCTCCACCTCCTCCTCGCCATGCACTTCAAGCAGCACCTCAAGTCCCCGATTGCGCGCGTACCTGGACAATTCAACCAAACGTTGCTCGGGCATGGCCGCGGCGATCAGCAACAGGAGATCCGCCCCTGCCGAAACCGCCTCATCTATCTGGACCTCGTCAATCACGAAGTCCTTGCGCAGCACGGGAAGTTGGACTGCCGAGCGGGCTGCTCGCAAATCTTCAAGCGCCCCATGAAAATACGTCTCGTCCGTCAAGACGGAGATGGCGCAAGCGCCGCCCTGCTCGTACACCTTGGCGCGCTCGGCGGGATCCACGCTCGCCTGGAACACGCCTTTGGACGGGCTCTTGCGCTTGATTTCCGCGATGACACAAAGACGGCGAGCCTCGCGCAACGCCTGAGCCAGCGAGCGAAACGGGTCCGTTCGTTCCGGAAAAGGCCCTTCACGAACGACGCGATCGTGCAACGCTTCCACTTCTCGGCGCTTGGTCTCGAGAATCCGGTCTAAGATGGTGCTCACGGGCTCACCGCCTCCTCCATGCTCGCGAGCCTGCGCGAGCCCTCGACGAACGCATCCAGCGTCGCAAGTGCCCGCCCAGCGTCGATCATCTCAGCAGCCAGTGCCACGCCTTCGCGCACGGACGCCGCCTTGCCGCCCACGTACAGGGCCGCTCCCGCGTTATAGAGGACGATGTCGCGCTTCGGCCCGCGTTCTTCACCCGCGAGAACGCGGCGGACGATCTCGGCGTTCTCCTCAGGCGATCCGCCGCGCACCGCATCGATGGGCGCCGACTGAAGTCCTACGTCTTCGGGGGTAAGCCGATACGAGCGAACCACGCCGTCTTTGACCTCCGCGACCAGCGACGGGCCGGCCAGAGAAAGTTCGTCCAGTCCGTCTGCGCCATGGACCACCAGCGCATGCTGGGATTCGAGGGTCGCCAGCGCTTCGCCGACAATCGGGACGAGACGTTCGTGGAAGACGCCGAGGATTTGGCGCTTGGCGCCGGCGGGGTTCGTCAAGGGGCCGAGAATGTTGAAGATGGTCCTGAACCCAAGTTCCTTTCGCACCTGGGCCGCGGCCTTCATCGCAGGGTGATACACTTGGGCAAACAGAAAACACAGGCCCGTTTCTCGAAGCAGCCTCTCCGAGGCCGGCACGGGCAGATCGATTACGGCGCCAAGCGCCTGCAACACGTCGGCACTGCCGCTGCGGCTCGAAGCCGCTCGATTGCCGTGCTTGGCCACGGGAATGCCCGCCGCCGCGGCGACGAACGCGACGGCTGTGGAAATGTTGAAGGTATGTTGGCCATCGCCCCCCGTACCACACGTATCCAGGGTACCCTCAGGGGCTTCCAAGCGAACCGCATGGCTCCGCATCGCCCGCGCGAAACCGGCAATCTCCGGGGATTGTTCCCCGCGGTACGCCATCACGCTGATGAGCGCGGCCGCCTGGACGGGCGACACGCCGCCATCCATCCATGCGCTAAGAAAAGCTTCTGCTGTCGCTTCATCCAATATTTTACCTGCCACAACAGCAGCAACGACTTCCCGAACCAAATCCTTCATAACTCGACTCCTCTCACCTCAGCGCCGCAGAACGGCGCACTCCTCTACCTCAACTCAGCTCGACTGACGTCCACAGAGCTGTTATGACTATGTTAGCCGCCCCCGTCGCATTCGTCAACCAAAGGCGCGAAAGTTGGGCAGAGAGGGATGACGTTCATCGCGTCGCGATGTCGGGCCGCAGTTGCACAGCTTCGCCCAAGTACACGTGGACCAGTTCATCTTGTCGCTTGTCGGTGTTCAGATGCACCAACACGCGAATGCTCCGAGGCAACGAGCCCGGCACGTTGATCTCCGTGGCGCACATCAAGGGCACCCATTGCCAGCCCGGAAGTTGCCGAACAGCAAACGCCGGAAATGCCGCGTTCAGATCGGGCGTCATGGTCAGAATCACGCTCGCCACGTCGTCCACGTCGATGTCGTTGGCGCGGACAATTTCCTCCATCAGCTCGCGAGTCGCCCTCAGGATCTCGTCTCGATCGTTGCGGGCCACCGTCGTGGCTCCGCGCAGTCCTCGCACCTTCATGGACGGTGTCCCTCCCTTACCTCTTCGTAGGCCTGTCTCACCTCGTCGGGCTGAACCTTACAGATCTCCACCCGGCCGATGGCGGTAGGCAGCGCGAACGTCCACCCCTCATGCGTGTGCTTTTTGTCGACCGCCATCAGGCGGAGCACGGCCTCCACGTCCGCGTAAGGCGGACGAACGGGCAAATGGTGCCGTTCGAGCACCGTCTTGATCCGCGCGGCATCGGCGAGAGACAGAAGTCCGCGCTGCACAGCGATGACGGCTTCGACCACGAGTCCGATGGCCACGGCCTCCCCGTGGCCCAAGGTATACCCCGAATACTGCTCGACCGCGTGCCCCACGGTGTGACCGACGTTGAGCACCTGCCTGAGCCCAGTCTCTCGCTCGTCCCGGTTCACGACGTCCACCTTGACGCGCATGGCTCGCGCAAGGGTATCCGCAAACGCAGCCGGATCGCCAAGACCCGTCAAGGGATTCGCTTCAAGCTGGCCAAATAAGGCGGCGTCTGCGATGATGGCGTGTTTGATGACCTCCGCCATTCCGTTGCTCCACTGCCGCGCATCGAGGGTGCACAGCGCCTCGGTGTCAAACAACACCGCCCGTGGGGGATAAAACGCGCCGACGAGGTTCTTGCCTTCCTCGAGATTGACCCCCACTTTGCCACCGATGGCGCTGTCGTGCGCGAGCAATGTGGTGGGGACTTGCACATAGGGAACGCCGCGCAAATACGTCGCCGCCACGAACCCGGCCAGATCGCCTACCACGCCGCCACCCACGGCCAGGATGACGTCCCCTCGGCGAACGCCGCGCCGAATGAGGCCCCGGTACAGTTCGACCGCAGTGGCGAGATTCTTGTGCGCATCGCCAGCGGGAAACGCGAGCACAAAGAGCTCGCGCCCCACCTCCCGCACTGCGCCGGCGACTTCGTCGACAAACGGCGTCCGTTGCACGATCTCGTCCGTGATGAGCGCCAACTTCCGGCCGGCAAGCCCCAATTCCTCCAGCAGCCCGGGCAAGAAGCGCCTGGCGCCCGCGTCGACGAGAACGGGGTAGGCGCCCTGAGAACTTTGCACCTCCAGCCGGATCATCGTTGGCTCACCCGCGCCTGGTACGCACGAAAGGCATCCTCAATCTGCTCGAGCGAGTCTCCGCCGAACTTCTCCAGGAACGCCTCCGCGATGACCCAGGCGACCACGTTTTCCCCGACGACCGAGGCGGCCGGGAGTGCGCAGATGTCGGAGCGCTCAATAGCCGCGGGTTCCGGCTCCTTGGTCTTCATGTTCACGCTCGGAAGCGGATTGTACAGCGTGCTGATGGGCTTCATGGCGGCCCGGATGACGATGTCTTCCCCGTTGGTGACGCCGCCCTCGAGTCCGCCCGCGCCATTGTGCGAGCGGATGTAACGCGTGCCGTCGTACAAAATGGGATCGTGGACCTTCGAGCCCATGCGCCGGGCCGCTTCAAATCCGAGCCCAATTTCCACACCTTTGATGGCCTGGATGCTCATCAGGGCTCCGGCGAGCCTCCCATCCAGCTTGCGATCCGGCTGCGCGTAGCTGCCGAGCCCAATGGGACAGCCGCGCACAATCACCTCGAAGATGCCGCCCACCGTGTCTCCGGCCGCCTTGGCCTCGTCGATGCGCGCCATCATGCGTTCGGCCGCCGCCTCGTCCGCGCACCGCACGGGAGAGGCATTCGCGCGCGCCTCGAGCTCCTCGAGCGTGTCCGGAAATTGGGACGCCTTGACATCGCACAACTCGACGACGTGCGCCGCGATACGGATGCCAAAGTGCTCCAAGAGTTGTCGCACGAGCGCGCCAGCCGCCACGAGCGTTGCCGTGTTGCGCGCACTCGCGCGCTCGAGGACGTTGCGGATGTCCTCGTGATCGTACTTGATGGCCCCGGCGAGATCGGCGTGCCCTGGCCGCGGCCGGTACACTTCCTTCAGATCTTCCGGCTTGTCGCCAAACGGCGCCATCTTCGCCGACCAATTCTTGAAGTCTCGATTCTGGACGACGAGCGTGATAGGCGTGCCGAGCGTCTTCCCGAAGCGAATCCCGCTCGTCACTTGCACCTCGTCCGACTCGATCTGCTGGCGGTAGCCGCGGCCATAGCCCTGCTGCCTCCGTCGCAATTGTTCGTCAATTTTCTCTTTGCGGATGGTCACGTTGCTCGGAAAGCCGTCAATCACCACGGTCAAGGCCGGACCATGCGATTCTCCTGCCGACAAGTAACGCAACAAAGGCTGCCCCTCCACTTCCTGCTCTCTCCCATAAGCGTTCGTCTCTGCGAATTACCGGTAGTATAACATACTCGAGGCGGGCCACGCGCCCGCCCCTCGCATCAGCCCAAGAGAGTCTCCGCCGTCGCCACGGCGAGATCCACCAGACGCTTCGCGTCCGACACGTCCGCCGTCGCGGCGAAAGCGCCCGCGCGACGCACGGGATACCCGAGCCCGATGGCCATACAACCCGTCTTTGCCAGTTGAATCGCGCCCGTGTCGCTCCATGCATCGCGCGACACCTCGTGTTGAAGCGCCAGGTGTAATCCATCCGCCGCTCTTTCCACGGCGCGCTTGCCCTCGAGCGGCACCACGGTCGCGCGATCCATTACCTTCAGAACGGGTCCCTTGCCCAACGATACGGCCGGGTCATCTTGCCACACGTCGTCTGCTGTCACGCCGTCTATCACGAGTGCGTACTGGGGCTCGAGCTGAAAGGCCGCAGCCTGCGCGGCCCTGGCCCCAACCGCGTTCTGCGCCGTGAACGCGATACTTACGTTCAACCCTCTTGCGGCGAGCTTGCGAAACACCTCCGCGGCAACAGCGCACCCCAGGCGGTTGTCGACGGCGCGCCCCGTCACCATGTCATCTCCCCACGTCACATGCGGAACGTGTACCGCACCGGCTGTTCCAATGGGCGCCATGCGCTCGGCCTCTTCGCGCGATTGCGCCCCGACGTCGACGACCAGAGCGTCAAAGTCGAGATCGCCCTTTGCCGACGGATCTGCGTGGACGAGCCCCTCCGTGCCATTGGTGAAACGGACCAACCGTCCGACGCACTCGCGCGCCTGCACGTCTCCGACGGAGACCACGTGAAGATAACCGCGGTCGTCGATGTCCATGACCATGATGCCTGGCTCGTCGACGTGCGCGGCCAGCATGAGGTGAGGCCCCTCGCCCCGCTTTCGCGCCATCCCGTTGCCAAGCGCGTCCACCCAGGTCTCGTCCGCCGCGTCTCGGACGTGATCCAAGAGCGCCTGGACCACGGCCGCCTCACTCCCGCTCGGCGCAACGAAGTCCATCAACCGCATCACCCAGTCCCTCATGGCCGAAATCCTCCCTTTGCGATCTCGTCGAGTACCGCGACCACGAGATCGATGGCATGCATCACATCGTCGAGCGACACCACCTGCGTCGGAGCGTGGATGTACCGCACGGGCACCGAGATGGCCCCGCCCAGCACCCCTTTGCCGACGCGGTGAATGGCGCCAAAATCGTTGGTTCCGCCCTTGACTCGGCGCCACTGCACCGGAATGTTGCGCGCCTTCGCCGTCTCCCAGAGGAATTCGGCGAAGCGCCGATTTGCCACGGTCTGCCCGTCCTGCACCGTGATGGCCGGGCCCTTGCCCACCACCGTCGACTGACCGTGCGCGGGCGTGCCGACGACGTCGTGGGCCACGGTGCCTTCGAGCGCGATGGCGATGTCGGGCTGAATCTGATACGCCGCCGCGTGCGCGCCACGCAGGCCAATCTCCTCCTGCACGGTGAACGCGCCAAACACCGGCAGAGCGCCCTTCCACCGGCGCAATGCTTCGAGCAGGATGTAACAGCCGACGCGATCGTCAAACGACTTCGCCTTCGCCATCCGGTGCGGAAGCTCCTCGTATGTTGTGGCGAACACGACCGGATCGCCTGGTTTCACGTGGCGCCTGGCGTCGTCCGCGTCGCGGGCGCCGATGTCGATGTACAGCTTCTCCATGGGGATGGGCTTCTCGCGTTCGCTCGGCTGCTGCAAGTGAACCGGTTTGGCGCCGATCACGCCGGGAATACGACGCTCGCCAACGAGCACTGGCTTGGACACGAGCACCCGGGGATCCACGCCGCCAAGCGGTCGAAACCGAAGCAGCCCGCCGTCTTCTCGGCCTTCGCCGATGTGGGTCACCATGAGGCCCACCTCGTCCATGTGCGCGTCGAGCATCACGCGCGGCCCGGGATGGTGTTCTCCCGTGGACGCGATGACATTCCCCAGGACGTCCGTGCGCACCGACAGCCCCATCGCGTCGAGCTCGCGGCGCACCACGCCGCGCACCTCGTCTTCAAACCCCGTCGGGCCAAAGGCCTCCGTGAGTTCCTTCAGTAACATGTCAACTCCTCCACCTGCAGAGCGTCCACCTCGGCCACATAGTGGGCAAGAAGTCGCGCGCACTGCCATATGTCGTCGTAGGCGACGGTTTCGACCGACGTGTGCATGTACCGTATCGGCGGACCAATGAGCGCTGCCGCGAGGCCGGGGCCGGCGATTTGAAATGCGTTGGCGTCCGCGCCCACTGGCCTCTGCGACAGCTCGATTTGATACGGGATCCGATGCCGTTCGGCGCAGTCCACGAGCCGCCGAAACACGCGCCGATGGAGGTTGGGGCCAAAGGAGATGGCGACGCCGCCCTCGAGCGGAAATGACTCATCGGGCGCCTGCCCAGGAAACGCCCCGAAAGTCACGTCGACGGCGATGGCAATGTCCGGCGCGAGTCCAAATCCGGCTGTTCTGGCCCCTCGCAAGCCGACTTCCTCCTGCACCGTGAACACGGCGTAGAGATCCGCGTGGTGCACCATGCCTTTCAGCAAGGCGAGCGCCTCGAGCAGAACCGCCGCGCTTGCCCGGTTGTCGACCGATTTGCCCGCGATCCGGCCGTTCAGGAGATCGACGGGCGCGCGGCGAAGTGTGACGCGATCGCCCACGCGGACGCGAGCGCGAACTTCCTCCTCGGGGAGGGCGAGATCGATGTACAGATCTTCGAGTTTCGCGGCTTTCGACCGCTCGGAAGGCGGCGTGAGGTGCGGCGGTTTGGCCCCAATGACGCCCCAGACCTGGCCGCTTTGGGTGTGAACCAAGACCTCTTGCCCGACGAGCGCTCGCGGATCAAATCCCCCCGCCTGCGCGACGCGGAGAAATCCGCCCGATTCGATGCGGGTGACGACGAGCGCGATTTCATCGATGTGCGCAGACACGAGCACCCGCGGCCGCTTGCCTTCACCCGCACCCGGGATGAGGCCGACGAGGTTGCCGAGCGGGTCGGTCCACATCTCCGTCGCATATTCCGATAGATGAGGGAGAATGAGGTTGCGCACGTCCTCCTCGAAGCCTGGCCCGCCGTGCGCTTCGAGCAGCTGCTTGAACACGCTCATGTACTTGGACAAAGGTGACACCTCCTCATGCCGCACGCCATTCCGTTCAGGCGTCCATGGGGCCGTAGATGGGATCGCCCGGCGGCTCCACATCCTGTGCCTTGTCGCACCACGCTTCGATGTCATCTCGGCCGGCCACGGTTTGCCAGAGTTCGCGCATATCGTCGGCGACACGCGCGCGAACCTTGCACATCACGCGGTCTTCGACGCGCGGCCACGACAGCGCGTAGGCGTGAAGTGCCTGGCGGCCAAATGCCTTTTCGTAAAACGAAGCTTGCCCCAGCGGATCGCGCCGGTTGGCGAGCGCGTACGTGTAGTCGCGATCGCCCACAAGGGGCATGCCGTGATAGGCCATCTGGGCCCGGATCTGATGGGTCCGGCCAGTCTCGAGGACGAGTGCCACCAGCGCGAGCGGCCCAGCCTGCACCAGCGGGAGAACGTGGGTGACCGCGCGATCCCCCCGTTCGGGGGGCACGACGATGCGCCGCGACGGGCGGTGCGGGTTCGGCGCCAAGCCGTCCACAAACGTGATCCACCGCCCGGTTTCACAGCCCTCGGGTGCGTAGACGATGGCTACGTAGCGCCTGTCGACGAGCCCTTGGCGAAGGGCGCGATCCAACTGATGGTGCGCGTGCGCGTGTTTGGCGATGAGAACTGCACCCGACGTGTACTTGTCCAGCCGGTGGACGGCGTGTGGCACGCCGCCGCTATCGCGAAGGTAGTGTGCGGCAGCAGCTAGAAGCGATCCGCGGCGCTCGTGCGGAGACGGATGCGTCAACATACCCGCAGGCTTGTTGACGACGATCACGTCATCGTCTTCGTAACAGATCTCGAGCGGGATATCCTCGGGCTCGACCGCGACCTCCTCCTCCGGCCGTTCCCAGGTGACGCGATCGCCGTCCTGCACAATGACCGACAGGTAGACCGGTTCTCCGTTCACATAAAATCCACCCGCCTGAATGATGCGCCGGAGCATCCTGCGGGACATGCCGAGCCGCCCGCTCAGCACGGACGACAAGCGCCGACCCGCGAGGTCGCTTGGCACCACGTATTCCTCCAACAACCGTTCCCACCCCCTACACGTCACAGGCCGAGGTGGCGCACAGAGAAGTACAGGTACGCCACGCCGATGGCGACGAGACCGCCGAGTACCGCTGCATACAGCAACTTATCCAGGGTGCGCATGCCAACTCACCTCATTTTAACTTTCTCGGCGCGACCTTGCCCTATGCGGCGTTTGCGCCGTATGCGAACGGGCCATAACAAAGATGGGCTCGTTCGCCCGAAAAAGAGGTGCTTTCAGCATGTCCAACGTCCCTTACACCTACCGAGTGGTTGGCCGCGAAGCCGCGGTTTGGCATACGTCGCCCTGCGCTCACGGGTGCGATTATATCATTCAAATCCTTGGACCGGACCACGATGTACAGATGGAATTCTGCCCGCTTGATGCGGAGCAACTCGCCGGGCTGTTGCTCGAAGCCGTCGAATGGAGTCATCGGTCCGACTAGCTTGTCATACTTGTCCCCTCGAGCGCGTACATCTCTCCATAAAACAGGCCGCGAGGCTGTGTCAAAGGGGAGATGCGAATGTTTGGCCGCCGTTGGCAAGCCCTCATGGCCGGAGCCCTCGCGTTTGTCGCTGCCGTCGGACTCTGGACGGGCGACCGAGCGAACCGGGCGCCGGAAACCGTGGCCCCCGTCGTCGACGCCCGCACAGCGCCCGAGCGCTCCTCGAGCCTCTCGCTCTTGCCGCGAGTGGAATGGACGGCAAACCGCGCGCCTTCGGCGGAGCCGTCCCACACGGGCGCGCTCGACGTCCACCTCGTGCACCGTCCGATGAGTGCCCCGATGGTTCAGGTGGAGATGCGGCACGCGGAGATGCGCCACGCATCCGCCGTCCACCTTCGCGGTGCGAGCGCGGTGGCGAAGAAGCCCGTTCGAACGACGCTCCTGCGCGTCCACGCAGGGGAGTGCCTGTGGAGCATTGCCGAAACCCATCACACGACCGTGGCGGAATTGATGCGCGATAACCACCTTCACTCCACAGTTCTTCGAGTGGGACAGGTATTGCGTCTGCCCGCGGGCGTTCACCGCCCGTTCGCGTTGCCGAAGTCGCCGAAAGCGAGTTCCTCGCCTCTCGTGCCGAGCCTGACCTACACGGTCCAACCGGGGGACTCGCTTTGGGAGATCTCGAACATCTTTGGCGTCTCGATTTCCGCCATCTGCAGCGCGAATCACCTGACCCAAACGGCCATCTATCCCGGCCAACGGCTCGTCATCGAGCCTTCCAGCGCCTTCGGCGGATCGCAGGCACAAAGCGTGCTGTTGCGCGAAGCACCGTCTTGGCTGATCCCTATCTACAAGGCGGCCGGCGCCAAGTACGACATTCCCTGGACTGTGCTCGCCGCCATCCACAAAGTCGAGACGGATTTCAGCACGGACGGCGACATCGAATCGTACGCCGGCGCCATCGGACCTATGCAGTTCATGCCATCGACCTTTGCCATCTTCGGGGTCCCTGCCCCAGGCCATAAAGTTGCGAACATCCACAACGTCGAGGACGCCATCTACTCGGCCGCGAACATGCTGCACCGGGAAGGATTCAGTTCAGATCCGTACTACGCCATCTGGACGTACAATCACTCGGCGAGCTACGTCGAGGACGTCCTGCACTTGGCAGTCACCTGACGGCGGAGATGGCCCCGCGCAAAATCTGCTTGAGCGCGCGCTCCATCGCCAGTGGCACGTCGTTGGGCGTTCTCGCGATGGCGAACGCGTGCCCGTACAGGTAACGCACGGCGTCGACGAGGGCCGCATCCACATCGCTCGCCACGACGAGGTGCACGACCTTGATACCCCGAGCGCGGACCTCTGCCACCGCGCGCCGCGTGTCCTCGTAGCCTCCCTCGTATCCCTCGGCAGCCGGCCTCGCATCGCTCACCAAAACCAACCATTTCGACGCCTCCGCAAACCGCGCCAGGCGCGCTGCGACGTGCCGTATCGCCGCGCCATCCCGATTGTCCAGTTCCGGTCGAAGCGCCCAAACCGCGGCGAGCGCGCCGGGATCGCGCGACTTTTCAAACGGAACGACGTCCCAGATGACCGTCTCCAGGCGCGAAGCGCCCATCGGAGCATCGTCTTCCCAATAGGCCGAGACGCCAAACGACGCGCCCAGTGCGCGCAACACATCCCCGAGCATCACAACGGCTTCTTTGCACGCGGGCAGGTACAGTTCCATGGAGCCCGAGACGTCGATGAGGATCTGCACGGCTGCGTCGTGCGCCAGAGGCCGCTCTTTTCTCGCCAGCACGCGCGGATACGGCTCGAACGCCACGCGCTCCACGTGCTTCAGCGTGCGCCCATGGCGCGACAACCCGCCTCCCCAAGCTCGGCGGCGCTCAAGATATTTCGCGAGGAGGCTGTGAAGCCGACGTCGATCCCGCGCCTGCGCGCGGCGCACGGACCGAAGCCAGTCTTGAGCCTCAGGCGTCGGGGGAACGTAGCCGCGTTCTCGGATGGCGTAGTCCGCATCCAGCCCCTGTTCGGCGCGAGGCGCCTCGTCGACCTCCAGTCGTCCCTCGTGTTCCCCGCGAGTGTGGCTGCGCCGCGGCGGGCCTGACAGGCGAGCGAATGCCGTTCGTCCCACCTGCGCGACGTCATCGTCACCAAGCCGCCCCGCTCGAGCGGTCGGCGCCGCGCGGGAGCCCGTTTTCGCCGGTCCCTGGAGCAAGGCTCCGCGTTCCTCGTCCCGGGGTCGCGTCCAGATCTCCACGCGCGGATTCGACGCGCCTTCGGCGGGCTCACTGTGGCGAAGCGCATGGCGTGATCGCGAGGGCGTAGGAAAGCCCTCCAGATCTGCCGTGTCGCGGGAGGCTCCCGGGGCGAGATCCAACCAGATCTCGGCCAAATCTTCCACGCTCCGCCGCGCCATCGTCTCGCTTAGGCGATCCGCGGCCCACGCGGCAGCGAGAAGGGTGTCGCCTGAGAGCGCACTGCGCACGCTCTTCGAGCGCCCGAGAAGTTCCGCCAACAGTTCCAAGTAGACGCACTCGGCGATGTCGATCCGGCCACCGTCTCGAGATCTCCATGCGGCCTGCCTTCGGACGCGGCTGCGATGAAAGGCCATTCGCTTGGCGAAGAGCCTTGCGACGCGTGGCCGCTCTCGAGAAAGCCAGAACATCAGGCGCGCGTCCTCGACGGTCATAAGCCATTGCCAAGCAAGCTTCGGGGCTTGGCATCTCTCCGACTCGCGGCGCGCGCCGAACAGGGCCGCCACATCGGTCAGCCGAGCGCTACCTCCAGCGCGCAGGTACACCTCGGCGCGCTCAAGCGCCCGCCGTTCCGCCCCACTTGCGGTCCGGTACGCATCGGGCAACTCAATGACACCTGTCGCGAGGTTGATGCTTGAGAGGCGGCCATACCTGCAACAAAGGCGGGCGTCGCGCGACAGAGCGCGAGCGAGGCCGGTGTACAGCGAGAGCGAAGGCTCGTCCTCGTATGGACTCGTAAAACGAAACATCCGCCCGCCTCCCTATGCGCCGCCAAAATAGCTCGACGCGAGTTCCATGACCAGATCCTGTTCCCGCGGATCGCTGAGTTTGCCGGCGATGGCATAGCGAATCGCCCGCAGGGGCGGCATCTGTGTCGAGAGGTCGCACGCGTCCAAAAGAGCGCGAATGGACGCGGCTTCGACAGGGAGTTCCCCGACTTCGCTTGCCCGGACCAGATCGGCCGACAGGCGAACGAACCGTTCGACGTGATCTCGGCTCGATAGCGCGGTGGCCTCGCGAATCAATTCTGCCAGCACGTCGCCCTGGACGTAGGGCACGTCGAATACGACGAAACGGTTCAGCAGGGCTTCGTTGAGGGGCGAGGTGCCGGCGTACCCCTCGTTGATGGCCGCAATCACGCAGAAGTTCGGGTGGGCTTCCACCAGTTCGGCAGTCAGCGGATTGGTCAGTTGACGGCGGTGGTCGAGTGCACCGTGCAAAACGGGCAGGACCTCGGGCCGAGCGACGTTGAGCTCGTCGATGTACAGCATACGGCCGAGCCGCATCGCCCGAATGACGGGGCCTTCGACGTATTCAACGACGGTTCTGCCTTCGGCAATCCCGAGCGTCCGATAGCCAAGAAGGGCCTCTAAGTCGAGATCGACCGAGCAGTTCACAGACTCCATCTCGAGGCCGAGCCTTTCCGCAAGCGCCTCGGCGAGGCGCGTTTTGCCGCTCCCCGTAGCACCGCGCAGCAACAGGTGCTTGCCGAGCCGAAGCGCGGCTTCCGCGTCGTCCACCAGGTGGGGGCTATTCGCAAGAAAGCGCGGCGAACCCCGGCTGGTGAGCCGCGCCTCCCGGCCGCTGTCGATGTCCATGCGTCCCTCACTCCTTTCTGAATCCGGGCACGTGTCCTTAGCGCGGGGATCTCACGTGGCGTACGATATGCCAGAACCGCGAAGAGGAGGTGGCTGATATGTACGGCGTGTTTGGTAGCTACACGCAGTGGGCCGTCGTGTTTCTGATCATCTTCGTGCTGTTCTTCCTGTTGGTGCCCGCGTACGGCGCCCCCGCAACCTGCTGAGCATGCGGAAAGGCCGCCCCGCCGGGCGGCCCGTTTTCCGTGGCGCGACGAGCGCATGAAATGCGCCCCAGCGAGCAAGATTAAGTGCGCAACGTGAAACCGAGGTGCGCTGGGGGCTACGACATGGTATTCATTGCATGGTTCATCGTGGCATTCGTCGCTGCCGTTCTCATCGTGTACTTTGCGAAACCGCGCCGGCGCGAGTGAATTCAACCTTCCTCGATCCGGCAGAGTACATCGTCCATGCGGACGTGATCGCCCTCTTTGGCGACAATCTCCTTCAACACCCCGCTCACTTCCGCGGGCACTTCGACGGTCACCTTGTCCGTCGTCACCTCAAGCAACGGCTCGTCCTTCTCGACGCGGTCGCCCTCCGCCTTCAGCCAGGACGTGACGACCGCCTTCGTGACGCTGTCCCCCAGTTGGGGCAGGCGTACCTCCACCATGTGAACCCTCCTTCAATCCGCCCGAAGTTCAATGGGCTCGCGCCATATGGCCTGCGCCTGAGACGGCGAAAGCTGGCCGTCGTCCACCATGTTCTCCAGCACCACCTGTTGACGAGATCGCGCAAGGGCGTAATGGGTCAACGGGTCGTATGCGGAGGGGGCGTTCGGCAGTCCGGCCACGAGCGTGAGCTCTCCCGCGTTACAATCCCACGGCGGCTTGCCAAAATACGTCTCACAGGCATTATACAGCCCGTACGCGCCGTGGCCAAAGTACACGACATTGGTGTACAGCGTGAAGACCTCTTGCTTGGACATGGTGTCGTACAGGCCGATGGCGTACCACGCCTGCAGCAGCTTCCGCCGAAGCGTTTTTTGCTTGCCCAGAAGCGTGTTGTCGACCAATTGTTGCGTTAACGTCGACCCGCCTTCCACGTAGCCGTCGCGCTCCACATCCACCACGACGCTTCGCACAATCCCAATGGGATCGATGCCGGGATCGGACCAGAATCGACGGTCCTCGGTGGCGATCACGGCCTGGCGAAACACGGCGGGGATTTGGCCGTACCGGATGGGATGCACATGCTTGTCGAGCATGCGCACGGCCGCCGCCTGCCTCACGCGCGTGGCGATAGGATTCAACGTGTGAAAGTATACGTCCTGCCCGACCCAGAAGGCCACCAGGCCGAGAAGCGCCCGCATCCACCCGCGCTTGAAACCGCGTCTCAATCGCTCACCGCCTCAGGGCCGTTTCATTCCCTTGCGTATCACCCCGTTCAGATAAGCGAGAATGCCATGGCGCGTGAGCAATCCGACGAACTTTCCGCTCTCGTCTTCCACGCACAAAAACGGCGCGTCGATGCTGAGTTGAAGTGCGCGCAGAAACGGCTCCCATCGCCCGACGCGGTGAAAGTCCGTGCGCATCACATCCTGGACGGTGAACGTCGAAAGCGCCTCAAACTCAATGCGTTCGAGCCCCAGAATCCGGTCCAGGATGAGTGTCTTGCTGATGATGCCCACCACCCGCCCGTCCGTCGTCACGACAGGAATGGCCGAATAGCCGGATTTAATCAAAACCAACAGCGCATGCTCCGCGCTGTGCTGCGGATGTACGCAAGCCACATCGTCCGCGTCGATGATGAGGCGAGCAATGTCCTCGTCCTGCAACGTCAAAGACTGCATAGTCTCCATAGACATAGACGAACGTCTCCTTGAAGCACAGACTGTGCCTGTCGGTGTTCGCCTCGTATTTTACCAGAACGCGGTCGCCGCCGATACGGCGACGCCGCGCCTCCCCTCACGACACGGGTCCCACGCGACGGTGCGTCATGTCGGGCGGCGGCACGACAGCCGGGTCCAGCCGTTCATGCGCGATCTCGGGTGCGACGCCTCCGTCCTGCTGCAACCGGTCAATCCCGTCGTACACCGAATCCAGGTAGACCTCGCTCCCGTGCGCCTGGTTGCCATCCGACACAGGCGTGTGGCCGCGTTCGTCCGCCATGGCTCTCGCCTCCTTCGCATGGATTCCCATCTGTTATCGTGACCACGCAAGGACGGCGTTATTCGACCCCAAGGACGCGCCTCGCTCACCTTGGGTTCAAGGCCCGTCGGCTTTTTGATAGAGGAAGGGTGCGACAAGGCGAAGCCCGCACGCATCCATCCCGACCAACTGCTCGGTGCTTCCCACGAACAGATGACCTCCCGGCTTCAACGCCTGAGAAAACCCCGCGATGATCCGCTGTTTGGAGGCATCGGTCAAATAGATCAGGAGATTTCGGCATACGATGAGATCGAGATCGCGAGGATACGGATCGGCGAGAAGATTGTGCCGCTCGAAGCGGACGCACTTCCGGACCGCAACCGACACACGCCATCCTTCCGGCGTTGGCTCAAAAAAGCGTTGCAGGCGGTCCGGAGATACATTCGCCAAGGCGCGGGGCGAATAGACGCCGTGCAAAGCCTGTTCGAGCGCCCGCTCGTCCACATCCGTGGCCCAAATATCAGCGTGAAGCCCAAGTTCGGCACAGACCATGGCCAGGCTATAAGGCTCCTCACCGTGGGCGCAACCCGCGCTCCATGCGAGAAAGGGCGAGGCCGCGACAACCTCAAGCTTCGCTTTGAGATCGGCCCATCGCTCGGGGTTCCGAAAAAATTCTGACACTTGAATCGTGATGCGATCCACCAGTTCCCGGAGAAGCGAGGCGTCGCGCGAGAGCGCGGCCGCATAGGACGCGAAGTCCGAGAAACCGCGCCTATCTCGAAGGTGGGCTAGACGTCGCTCCATCTGGGGCCGCTTGTAATGACTCAGATCGATCCCGGTCAATCGTCGAACGCGCTCCACAAACTCAAGATACGGGTCCAGGATGACTCACTCCATAAAGGCGGGGATTTCCTTGGGGGACACGAAGTGGGATCTCGGCATCGCGCTCTCCGGAGGCACGCTCAAAGCCGCGGCGCACGTGGGCGTGCTTTCCGCACTGGATCAGCTGGGCATCCGCCCGGACGCCATCGCAGGCACGAGCGCGGGATCACTTGTCGGATGCCTGTACGCATACGGCTATCGCTCCGAAGATCTCGAGCGACTGGCGCGCTCATTTCCCGGTTGGCGCCTTGTAGACTATGGGTTTCCCGCCGTGCAGTCCGCCTTGGCCCTCGCGGCCAGCCGCCTCGGCATGGGTGCCACTCGAGATCCTGTTCCGCCGGCCCTGTTACGCGGCGTGCGTTTTCGCCAGTACGTCGAGCGCCTCCTTGCACACCGCCGGCCTCAAATGCCGGTGTTTGTGCTCGCGACGGACCTCGTCTCTGGACGCCCCATCGTCTTCACGCCGAATGACCTCCGACTGGATGCCGTGGAACGAACCGAAGCCATAGCGCTCGCCGTCGCTGGCAGTTGTGCGCTTCCTGGCGTGTTTCCTCCTGTGCAGCACGGTCCCTACCTGCTCGTGGACGGCGCCATGCGCCACTACGTGCCGGTCTCCGTGCTGCGCCAACTCGGGTGTCGCAGGATTCTCGCTGTCAATCTGTACAGACTCCCCGCCGAATTTCGCCCCAAAACCATGATCGACGTCTTTCTCCGCGCCTTCGACATTCTCCTGCGAGAATCGATTGACAACGATCTCGACGCCCCTTCGGTGCTCCTTCTGGAACCCGACCTGAGCGCAATCAAGGGACACCCGTTTGAGCGCCTGCCGGGGTACATTCGCGCGGGGCGCGCGTGTGTAGAACAACAAGCCGAGGCAATTCGCAACTTTGTGCATTCGTGACGCATGAAAAAACCCGCGCATAAGCGCGGGACATCTCACGCCAACCAGGCGTCCACGGTTCGCTCGTACGTCAGCGCACCCTCCGGGAACCATAGCTCGATCTCCCGCTTCGCGCTCTCGGGCGAATCGGAACCGTGCACGACGTTCATGCCGATTGTGAGGCCGAGATCGCCGCGAATCGTGCCGGGAGCGGCCTCAGCCGGATTGGTCTTGCCCATCATCGCACGCACCACGGCGATGGCGTTCTCGCCCTCCCAGATCATGGCGAACACAGGCGACGACGTGATGAACTGAACCAAGTCGCCAAAGAAGGGCCGCTCGCGGTGCTCCGCATAATGCGACTCCGCTAGCTCCTTCGAAACCTGTACGAGTTTGGCAGCGACGAGCTTCAGTCCCTTGCGCTCGAATCGCGCCACAATTTCACCGACGAGTCCACGCTGTACGCCGTCGGGCTTCACCATGACAAATGTCTGTTCACGGGCCATGTCTTCCATCCCTCGCTCTGTGCTTGTTGTCCGCGGGCAGGCCACAGACGGCGCTATTGTAAGAAATTCGCCAGGCTCAATGCAAGTCAGTACTGTCGGCGAAGGATGAACGAGGTGAGGCCCATCAACTGCTCGCGGACCGTTTCACGGCCTACCCCTTGCAGCAGATCCCTCGATTTCTCGAGATATCGCTCTGCCAGGCGCTCCGCGTCCGCAAGCGCTCCCGACGCCACAACGAGTTGAATGGCTTCCTCGGCCTCCTCCTCGCGCATCCCCTCGCGCACCAAGGCCCTGAGGCGCTCACCAATCCCCGGGCGAGACGACGCCAACAACGCCGGCAGCGTCAAATTTCCCTGGCGCAGGTCTCCGCCCACAGGTTTGCCCACAATCTCCGCTGCTCCCGTGAAGTCGAGCAAGTCGTCCACAATCTGAAACGCCATCCCGACCGCGTGTCCGAATCGCGCGAGTGCCGCGACCTCGCGCGGGTGAACGCCTCCCACCATCGCACCCAATTGACAGCTCAGCGAGATGAGCAGCGCCGTCTTGCGGTGAATGCGGCGCAGATACGTCATCACGCCTTGCGACCAATTGTAAAAGTCCTCAATCTGTTCGATCTCGCCCTCACACAAGAGCACAATGCCCTTCGCCATCAGCCGGTGAACTTCCAGGTTGTCCACTTCGGCGAGCAGCTGAATGGCGCGAGCGAACAAGTAGTCGCCCGTGTACATCGCAGCCAGATTGCCGTAACTCTTCCGGACCGTGGGCCTGCCTCGCCGGAGGTCGGCACGGTCGATCACGTCGTCATGCACTAACGTCGCCATGTGAATCATCTCAAGCGCCGCCGCGACCTTGGCAACATCTTCAGACCATTCGCGCTCGCCGAGGCCGCAGATGAGCGCAAACAGAGGACGAATCCGCTTGCCTCCGGCCTCGAGCAGCGTCCGTCCCGCTTTTGCGAGATCCGCGTGATCCGCGCGCGCACGCTCGTCCAACAGCTGTTCGACGCGATCGAGTTCTTGGCGGTACAGAAGATAGATTTCATGGAATTCCACGCCGACCGCTCCTCATTTCCATCCGATGTGGAAGGCCGCGATGCCAAACGTCAGCGGGCGGCTCCAAACGTCGCGCAAGCCCACGCGTCGAAACATCTCCTCGAGTCCCTTCCGATCAGGAAAGTCGATGAGCGACTCCGGCAGCCAGGCGTACGGCGCTCGATCCCCCACCACAAGCTCCCCGATTTTGGGGAGAATGCGGTAAAAATAAAAGTAGTACAGCCGCCGAAACCACGCGGCCTCCGGCTTCGACAGCTCGAGCGAGACCACCGCGCCGCCCGGCTTCACCACTCGGGCCATCTCGCGCAAACAGCCTTCGGCACTCGGCATGTTGCGCAGGGCGAAGCCGATGGTGCATAAGTCAAAGGTGTTGTCTGGGAACGGGAGGTTCATCGCGTCGCCGTGTACAAATTGGACGCGATCGCGAAACGCGAACCGCTCCAGCCTCTCTTCCGCGACCTCCAGCATGGCCTCCGTGAAGTCGAGCCCGATGACCCGCCCCTCGGGTCCAAGCCGCTTGGCGATGGCAAACGTCCACGCGCCTGTGCCTGCAGCTACGTCGAGCACCTGAGAGTTCGGCGTCAGGGGCAACTGGCGCATCGCATAGTGGCGCCACAGCCGATGCTGCTGGAAGCTCAACACCGAGTTCATCGCGTCGTAGCGCCGCGCGATCTTCGAAAAGACGTCGTGAACGTAAGCCGATTTGTCTCCGTGCATCTCAACGCTTCCCTTCCGCGGCCTGAAGCCCTTGTGGCTCTTCGGGAAGGGCGTAGTCCAGTACGGACCATGTCCCGCGTAGCCGTGCTGCGTCTTTGGGCGAGAGCACAACACCTTCGCGCGCCCGGGAGGAAACGGTGCCGCGCGTAAACACGCGAACCTTTGCCCCACCGGCCAGGACGTGGTGCCGCACCGCCTCCTCCACTTTCGCCATCCACGGCCCCGGGTCTGGGTGATAATGGCGTACCAAGGCTCGCAACAGCTCCGCCTCGATGGTCGACATGCGTTCCACATACACGTCGAGCGACAGCGGCGATGCCATCAGCAGATCCATCTTCGCTTCGTTGATCCGCACGACCGCCTCGCACAACTCATGCATGAGCTGGCGATCTCCGAGTTCAGCGAGGATCAAGTAGTATTTGCTGCTATCGTAATCCCCGGCCAACACCACGAGTCCTTGTTCCGCCGCGCCCCACTCATCGATCTCGTCGTGAATGGAAAGCCCTTGCTCCAGCAGGAGCACGGCGGTGAGCACCCGTTCTGCCTCGCTCTCGGGCACCGCAGCCGACTGCAGGATGGCATAACCGAGATGGAAATGAAATGGACTCACCGCCTGGCGGACCTTCCGCTTGGCCAAGTAGTCGTGATCCATATGCGCCTTGGCGCAACGCGCGACGCGTTGAAACATTGCCTCCCGAGCGTCCGTCAAGCCGGTGTCATCTCCTTCGAACGGGCCGACCCTCGTATGCTGCGGATAGTATATCATAAATGGTGGACGCTCACGCGTCCTCGTCGGTCCGCACGATCCCGTACCTCGTGTAGATGACCGCTTTTCCTCGGACTTTGATGGCCGAGGTGTGCTCTGTAAACTGCGCGATCATGACTTCACTCTTGTCCAACTTCTCTGCGTGGTGAAACCGCGTCTGCGGGCCACGCGTCATGCCGTTGACTTGAACTCCATTTTCGAGCGCCCGAATGACCACGTAGTCGCCGCTGTAGGGCGTGTCAGCCAAGGCCGCAGCCTCCTTCGAATCCGCCTAAAATACGAAGACCAGCGTTCAACACGCTGGTCACTGGTCGGAATGACGGGATTTGAACCCGTGACCTCTACCTCCCCAAGGTAGCGCGCTACCAGGCTGCGCCACATCCCGACGTTCTTCGCTCTTTTCGTGAAGCCGTTGATGATTGTAACACGCACCTCCCGTTTGTGCAAGAGCATGAGGCCTCTGTGTGTTGGAGTTGGCTTGCGCGTCGACCCGAAGCCTCGGTCATTCACACGGCGATGACGCGGCCTGTCCTTGAGCCACGCCATCGCCGCGCCGAATCAGAAGGTTGTGATCACGTTGAAACCTTTGGTTTCAAATCTCGTCATCTTGTCAAACACTTCGTTGACCTCTTCGAGCCGGACCTCTCGCTCCACCAGGTTTCTTGGCCTCAGGCGGCCTTCGGCCACCAGTGCGAGGAGCCCCGCGTAGTCCGGGTGCGGTATGCCGAGGCTCCCCACCACTTCAATCTCGCAACTGGTGATAAGATCCATGGGAAGGGGCACAAAGCCGCCCTCTTGCGACGTGGTGAGCCCGATTTGGACGTGTCTTCCTCCTTTGCGAAGGCTCAACACGGAGTTCAGGACCGTGTCCCGGATCCCAAGCGCGTCGATGCTCACGTGGGCCCCGCCCTTGGTAATCTCCCGGATGGCCTCCACTACAGGCTGCGTTTTGGCGTTGACGACCTCACACGCGCCTTCCGCGCGCGCCTTAGCCAGCTTCTCGTCGTCCACGTCCACCGCGATGACACGAGCGCCCACCGCGTACGCCGTCTGAATGGCCGAGAGGCCCACGCCGCCTGCGCCGTGCACGGCCACCCACTGTCCAGGCTTGACACCGCCCCGCATGACGCCATGATATCCGGTCATGAATCGACACCCGATCGCGGCCGCCGTCAAGGCGTCGACGCCTTCCGGCAGGCGAATCAGATTCAAGTTCGCGTTTCGGACGACCACATACTCTGCGAAGCTGCCGTCCCAACTGAATCCGTAGATACCGACGTGATCGCACCGGTTTGGCACGCCCGCGTGACAGTATTCACAGTGCCCACACGCATAGTGAAACGGCACCGTCACCTTGTCGCCGACTTGAAAATCGCGCACCTCGCGCCCCAACGCGACGATCTCGCCGCCGAACTCGTGACCGGGCGTGATGGGCAACTGCGGCGACAGCCCGAGCCACGTCCAGTCCCCCATCCATCCATGCCAGTCGCTTCGACAGATGCCGGTCGCCTCCACCCGGATGACGGCGTCCTCTGGCCCCGGTGTCGGATCCGGCACGCGTTCAATGACGAGTGGCTCGCGAAAGCCTACCATTCTCGCTGCTTTCACGGCTTGTCCACGCTCCCTTTTCGTTTGGTCGGACCTGCGTCCTCTCCATGTCTATGAGCGCATGTCCGCTTTCATGCGCGCCCGGAGACGCGACAAAGCCCGCCCGATCGCGCGGAACGGGCGGGAACTTGAAATGCGTTCATAGGATGATAGCGATGAGACCGCCGCTGCCCTCGTTGATGATGCGCTGCAGGGTCTCTTTTAGCTTGAACTGCGCGCTTTCCGGCATGAGCGACAGCTTTGCCGAGATGCCCTCTCGAACGATGGCCGCAAGGGACTTGCCGAAAATGTCGCTCTCCCAGATCTTGAGTGGGTCCTTTTCGAAGTCCTGCATCAGATACCGCACGAGCTCCTCCGACTGCTTCTCCGTACCGACAATCGGCGCGAACTCGCTCTCCACGTCCACCCGGATCATGTGAATCGAAGGAGCTGTCGCTTTGAGCCGGACGCCGAACCGAGATCCTTGTTTGATAAGCTCCGGTTCGTCGAGCGTCATCTCCTCGAGCGCAGGCGGCGCAATGCCGTATCCTGTGAGCTTCACCATGCGCAGCGCGTCCGCCACCTTGTCGTACTCGCGCTTCGCGTACGTGAACTCTTTCATCATCTTCAGCAGCTGGTCGCGACCGGTGATTTGCACGCCGACGATCTCCGTCAGCACCTGGTCGTACAGTTCATCCGGCGCGTCCAGTTCAATGACGGCAATCCCGTGGCCCATGTCCATGTGGGCGAGACCGCAGGACGAGACGAACGAGTACTGCGCGAACTGGGCAACCACGCGATCGATGTCCCGCACGCGGCGGATGTCCCGGATGGTCTCGCGGACGGCCTCTTCAAACTGCTGGCGCAGCCAGTGATCGGGATCGAGCACCATGACCCAGTTCGGCAGGTTGACGTTGACCTCTTTGACCGGGAACTCGTACAGCGCCTCGCGAAGCACATAGTAGATCTCGTGCGTCGTCAACGTGGCACAGGAGAGAGCCAGGACCGGCACGTCGTACTTCGCAGCAAGCTCCTCCCGAAGCTGGAGCACGCGCGGGTGATCCGGCGTGACCGAATTGACAATCATGACAAACGGCTTGCCCAGTTCCTTCAGTTCGGCGACCACGCGCTCCTCAGCCGCGACGTAGTTTTCGCGCGGAATTTCGGCCACGGACCCGTCCGTTGTGACGACGATGCCGATGGTCGAATGGTCTGCAATCACCTTGCGCGTGCCAATCTCAGCTGCTTCCTGAAACGGAACGGGATCGTCAAACCACGGGGTCGTGACCATCCGCGGCCCGTTCTCGTCCTCGTAACCGCGGGCGCCCTCGACCGCATAGCCGACGCAGTCGACGATGCGAACGTTGACGTCCAGCCCTTCCGCGACGTGCACTTGGACGGCTTGATTCGGGATGAATTTGGGTTCTGTCGTCATGATGGTGCGCCCCGCGGCGCTCTGGGGAAGTTCGTCGATGGCGCGGGCGCGGTCGGCCTCGTCCTGAATGTTGGGGATGACAATGAGTTCCATAAACTTTTTAATAAACGTCGATTTGCCAGTGCGCACGGGGCCGACCACGCCGAGGTATATATCGCCCCCCGTCCGCTCCGCAATGTCTTGAAAGACGTCGAATTTTTCCACGATTCTCCCTCCTCGAGATGACCGGCGTGGACAGCATGAACGCATGCCTCGCCCCGGCCCACCGACAATCCACGTAGACCGTCACGCAATCGATGGACAGTAGCCAATATATGCGGCGCAAAGGCCGGTATGCTTCGCGAAGCAGAGCGCCTCGTCCCTGACGCCACTATGTATACGGGAGAGAGAATCGAGGTAGAACCACGACAAGAGGAGAAGCGGAGCAGACAAGGGATCCACGCACTCGAAGGCGCGGATCCCCATCATCGTCAGCGCTGAATGTGTTGACGGTACGCTTCAGCGTCCAACAGCGCCTCGAGTTCTGAGGGGTCCGACATTTCGACGACAATCATCCAAGCTTCCTCGTACGGCGACTCGTTGACCTTCTCCGGCGCGTTGGCGAGTGCCTCATTGACTTCGATGACGCGCCCGCTGACCGGCGCGTATAAGTCGGAGACCGTCTTCACGGACTCCACCGTGCCGAAGGTCTCACCGGCCTTGAGCTCGGCGCCCTTCTCCGGCAATTCGACGTAGACAATGTCGCCTAGTTCGTCCTGCGCATAATCCGTGATCCCGATGTAGGCGCGCGATCCGTCGACCCGCACCCATTCGTGTTCGCGCGAATACTTGAGTCCCTCAGGAATGTTCACGAACAGGCCTCCCTCCCCGGTTCACCGAAGGTAGTGTACCAGATCCCCTGCATCACCGCCATCTCGGTCAAGGCAGTCGAAACTCTGCCGTCAGCGGTTGAGCCCCGACCACTTCCATCTCGTGATTTTTGTCTCGCGTCATGAGCAACTCGATCCCCTCGCTCGGCGAAATGTCACCCATCAGCACCCGCTCGATGGCGTGAGTGATGGGCATTTCCACGCCGTATGTTTCCGCTAGTTGCTTGGCGGCAAACGTCGCGTTCACACCCTCCACCGCCATGCCGATGGCGTCAAGCACCTCCGGCAGAGGAAGGCCCTTCGCCAACAAGCGGCCTGCGCGATGGTTGCGGCTGTGCTCGCTCGTGCAGGTGACAATGAGATCGCCGATCCCGGCGAGGCCCGAAAACGTCAGCGGAGACGCGCCGAGTGCGACACCCAAGCGCGTGATCTCGGCGAGTCCTCGCGTCATCAGCGCCGCTCTCGTGTTATCTCCAAGCCCCAGGCCCTCGGCCATGCCCACGCCGAGCGCAATGATATTTTTGAGGGCGCCACCCAGCTCCACGCCGATCACATCCGCCTGCGTGTACACGCGAAATCGATCGGTCATAAACGCGTCCTGTGCGCATTCGGCTACGCGCTTGCTTGCGCTCGCGACGACGACCGTCGTCGGCATCTGCCGCACCACCTCTTCCGCGTGGGACGGGCCGGAAATCACAGCGAGACGGCGTTCAATTCCCGGCATTTCTCTTTCGAGCCAGGCACTCACCCGCAGATTGTCCGGGCGCACAAACCCCTTCACCGCATGCACAATAAGGGCGTGATCGTCCAGATCACGAAGAAGCGGCAGAACCTCCGCGACGGACGCAGATGGCACGGCTAACACCACGAGCCTGGCTCCTGAAAGCGCTTCTTTCGCGCCGAGAACGGCCTTTAGGCCTTCAGGCAGGACGGCGCCGGGAAGGTAGCGCTCGTTACGTCGGCGCAGGTTGATGTCTTCAACGACCTCCGATCGCCGCGCCCAGATCGACACGTCCCAGCCATTCCACGCCAACACCGAACCCAGGGCAGTCCCCCAACTGCCCGCCCCCAAGATGCACGCTTTCATCGCACACCCTCGCTCGTCCGCTCAAAAATTCTCCGCTCCGTGCCGTGCAACAACCGATCGATATTCGAGCGATGGCGGTACACAGCGAGTGCAGCGAGCACCACGCTAGCCGCAAAGATCCATCCCTCGAAGTGAAACACCGCAATCAGAATGGGAACCAGGCACACGAACACGAGCGAGCCGAGCGATACGTACCGCGTGAGGGCGATCACGGCGAGGCAGACGAGCCCGGCGATCACAGCGGGAAGCGGCGCGAGCCACAACAACACGCCGATGGTCGTGGCAACGCCTTTCCCGCCGCGAAATCCAAAAAACACGGGCCAATTGTGCCCCACGACGACGGCCACGGCAGACAGAGCCAGCGCCCACATGGCGTGCGGCGCCAGCGCGTTCGCGATCCACAGTGAGATGGCGCCTTTGAGCCCATCGAACAGAAGCACCAAAACGCCCCATTTGAGCCCGACGGTGCGCATCGTGTTGGTGGCGCCTGCGTTTCCGCTTCCCTCAGAACGGATGTCGCGACCGCTGACCCACCGGACGACCAGCGTGCTCGTCGAGATGGAGCCTATCAAATACGCGACGATCATCGACAATAGCCCAGACCAAGCCATTCACCAACGCTCCCTCGCAGGCCTCAAGACGAGCCCGACTGCGCTTCGTCACGCGCCCGCAACACAATGCGAATCGGCGTGCCTCGAAAGCCGAACGCTTCTCGAAGTTGATTCTCGAGATAACGCTCGTACGAGAAGTGACTCAACTCCGTGTCATTGACAAAAATCACAAACGTGGGCGGCTTCACGCTGACCTGCGTGCCGTAATAGATCCGAAGCCTCCGCCCGCCCTTCGAAGGCGGTGAAACGGATACCTGAGCGTCCGCGAGCACTCGGTTCAACGTTGAGGTTGGCACGCGCATCGCGTGATATTCGGCAAGTTCCTTGGCCACGTCCAGCAGTTTACCCACTCGCTGCCCCGTCAGCGCGGAGACAAAGATCACAGGCGCAAACCGAAGAAACGGGAATTCCTCCCGAATCTTCTCCTCGAATCGATGCGCGGTCTTGTCGTCCTTCTCAATGGCGTCCCATTTGTTCACCACAAACGCGATGGCACATCCGGCATCCAATGCGTAGCCCGCGACTCGCTTGTCCTGCTCCACAATCCCGGTCTCTGCGTCGAGCACCACGAAGGCGACATCCGCCCTGTCCAAAGCCCGAAGCGCCCTCAGCACGCTGTATTTTTCGATGCGCTCGTACACTTTTCCTTTTCGCCGCATGCCCGCGGTGTCCACCAGCACATACGTCTGACCATCGCGCTCGAGCGGCGTGTCCACCGCGTCGCGAGTCGTTCCCGCCACCGGGCTGACCATCACGCGCTCCTCGCCCAGCAACCGGTTCACCAAGCTCGACTTGCCCACGTTGGGCCTCCCGATGAACGCGATGCGAATGGCATCTTCGTCCTCATCCTCGCCGCTCGCCTTCGGAAGCGCAGCGACGACGGCATCCAACAAATCACCTGTGCCGCGGCCATGCTCGGCCGAAAACGGAATCGGCTCTCCAAAGCCGAGCCGATAAAATTCGTAGCTTAGCGCGTGCTGTTGGACGTGATCGAGCTTGTTGACGCCGAGCACCACAGGTTTGCGTGCTCGGCGCAACACCTGGGCTACGTGTTCGTCCGCCTGTGTGACGCCCTGACGCCCGTCGACGACAAATAAGATGACGTCCGCTTCGTCAATGGCGATCTGCGCCTGCACGCGGATGAGGTTTCCCATCTCGTCTTCTTCATCCATCTCGATGCCGCCGGTGTCGATCACGCGAAACGGCACGCCGTTCCACTCGCTTTTTCCATAGATCCGATCTCTTGTCACGCCGGGCGTGTCCTCGACAATGGAAACTCGCCGGCCGACGAGCCGATTGAACAGGGTCGATTTCCCGACATTCGCACGCCCCACAATGGCCACTACAGGCAAGGCCATGATCTCGTCACCTCCGATCCTCTCTATCCCATGCGCGCAAGGTCAGCAGCCCATTATCCCGGAATTCGCGGCGAACGTCAACGGCCCGCTTCTTCCCTCGATCCGCGCCACGCCTGAGCGGATGTCAGCAGTCGACACAGCTCAAACGTCGCGGCAAACACAAACACGGTGGCCATTTCCAACGCGTCTCGCCCAAGCACCCATCCGGCTAACACGAGTCCCACGCTTGCCAGCGCCCGAGTGGACGGCGCCGGAGAGACGATAGAAGCCGCAGCGCCCACCATCGCCGCTGCCCACACCTCTGGCGGGATACCGCCCCAATCTGCAAACGGGGCCATCCTCGGCCAGGCCACCATCGCAGCGATGGCGGCGAACGCTGCGCCAGTCGCGCGACGCCATCTCATGCCGGATAGGCTCACCATTTCATATATCGACACCGCCAGCCAGATGGTCGGCGACACCCATTCTGGAATGAACCACCTCAACAGCCAAGCCGCCAAACATCCTGCGATGGCGGCCCTCACCACCCAGCGAGGCGCGATGGAAGAAGGCGGCCAAAGCGAGAGCCAAATCGCCGCCGGGACCAGCCACATCATCGCATCCTGCACGCCACAACGCCCCTACGCTTCACACGGAGATTCTACGCGGCCACAGGCCTCAGCGCGAGAAAACCCCGCCTTCCAGGCGGGGTCTTGTACGAAGCAATGGTCACTTAAACAAATCGCCGAACAGATCGCCGAGCGTTGGGCCAGAGGCGCCTTCGTTGCGAGGCTCAGTCGGCCTGCGATCTCGCCGCCCCCCTCGCCCTTGGCCGCCTCGCGGCTGAGACGAATCCCGCATGGACAGCGAAATGCGTTTGCGCTCCGGATCCACGCTCAGCACGCGGACTGTCACCTCTTGGCCAGGCTGAAGGACATCGGAGGGCTTATCGACGTGCTCGTTCGAGATCTGAGAAACGTGAACCAGCCCTTCCAAGCCGGGGCGGAGCTCGACAAATGCACCGAAATCCACCACTCGGCGCACCACGCCTTGGACGACGTCTCCCGGTTGAAACTCGTGAGCGTACGTTTCCCAGGGCTCCGGCAGCGCCGCCTTAATGGACAGCGAAATGCGACCGGCCTCGGGATCTACGCGCAGCACGCGAACCTTGACGCGATCGCCCTCGCGCACCACTTCGGATGGATGGTTGACGTGGGAAAACGACAGTTCGGAGATGTGGACCAGCCCGTCGGCGCCGCCCACATCGACAAACGCGCCGAAGTCGGTCAACCGCTGCACCGTTCCCTCAATGACGTCGCCCGGCTTCAACTCTTCGAACAGCTTCCTTGCCCGCGCCTCGCTTTCTTCCTCCAACACGGCGCGCCGCGAGAGGATCAGCTTGTTCTTCTGCGGATCGACCTCAATCACTTTGGCGCGGAGCTTCTGCCCCTTAAACTGCTCGAGGTTTTCGACGAAGTGGCGATCCACCAACGACGCCGGAATAAACGCGCGGACGCCGACGTCTGCCACGAGGCCGCCCTTGACGACGTCCCGAATCTCCACCTCAATCGGCTCTCCACTTTCCAGCAATTGCTGCATTCGCTCCCACGCGGACGCCTGTTCAGCGCGCCGCTTTGAAAGCGTCACATGGCCGGATTCCATGTCGACCTTCAGCACTTGCGCCGTCACCGTGCTGCCCACGCTCACGACATCACTCGGATGCGTTCCCGGCACCGCCGACAACTCCTGCGGCGATATATGCCCCTCATAACCGTGAGGCAGCGCGACGGTCACACCGTGATCATCCACGGCCGTCACTTCGCCGGTCACCACGTCCCCCTCGCGAACCGCCGCATCGGTCAACATTTCACGCAAATCCTCTGACATGTCAATGGCCTCCCGTTTCATTGGTCACTTTATGATGGCAACGCGCGACAGGAGTCGGCGTTTCTTCGCATGCGCCATCGCGACGCCAAGCCCACGTTGACCTTCCACAAAGGGTACCTATAGCATACCAAATTGGACAAGCCGCAAACGCTGTTTTGGAATTGCGGCACCAACTTTTCATACGCTTACTGTAACACAGTTGCGCCACAAGGAAAACGCTGAGGAGAACGCTCGCCCTTCAGCTCGATTCTTCCTGACCGCCGGTCAGCCAAAGCAACTGGTCTCGAAGACTTCGCATGATCTGCTCGTCCGGCTCTTCCCGCACATCGATGGGATGTCCAAACTTCACCTCGATGCGCCCGAACAAGCGATACCGTCCTCGGATACCCACAGGCTGAATCACCGCGCCCGCTTTTCTAGCGATAGAGGCGATTCCGGGTTGTAGCGGTCCGAGTTTGCCCGTTCGCGACCGGTGCCCTTCAGGAAACATCACAAGGCAAGTTCCGCTTTGCAGTACATCAATCGCCGTGCGGATAGCGCGCCGATCCACGCGGCCACGCTCGATGGGAAAACCTCCAAGCGAGAGGAAGATGCGCCGAAGCACAGGGATGCGAAACAGTTCGGCCTTGCCCATGAACCGTATGTATCGCGGGACCAGAATCCCTAGAAGGGGAGGATCGAAATTCGAAAGATGATTCGACGCAATGATGACGCCTCCCTCACGCGGGAGCCTCTCCAGACCCTCCACACGAATGCGAAAGCACGTACGAAAAAACGCGGTAACGACCGCCCGGGCGAAGCGGTAAAAGGGCGTACGGGGCAAATCGCTGCCTTCACCGGACATGCGCATTCTCCACCAACTGCACGATCTCCTCGACTACGGATTCAATGCTCTTGTCCGTGGAATCGATCCGCACCGCGTCCTCGGCCATGCGAAGCGGAGCGACGGCCCGTTCGGAATCCTTGCGATCCCGCTCGATTACGTTTTTGACCATCTCGTCAAGCGACACTTCATAGCCCATGCGCCGGTACTCTTCCTGGCGCCTGCGCGCTCGTTCCTCCGGCGCGGCTGTGAGAAACACCTTCACCGTGGCGTGAGGCAGAACCACCGTTCCGATGTCTCGCCCGTCCATCACAACGGAATGGCGCTCGGCGAACGCGCGCTGCCATTCGGTCAACAATTGGCGCACCCGAGGGTGCGCGGCAACCGTGGAGACCAACGCACTGACCTCCGGGGCGCGGAGTCTGGACGTGACGTTCACCCCGTCGATGAGTACCTGCAGCGTGCGATCTTCCCCCTCTTCAAACGAGACGCGGTGAGCGTCGAGAACGGCTTCGACAGCGCGCTCAGAGTGGACATCAATCCCCTCTTGTGCGCAGAGATACGCGACGGCACGATACATGGCGCCTGTGTCGACATACATCAGATTCAGCCGCTCCGCGACCCGCTTCGCAACCGTGCTCTTCCCGGCGCCCGCAGGTCCGTCGATGGCGATGGTCACAGGTGCCACGTCGAAACCTCCTTCCGGTTCGATCACTCATTTTCTCGATGGTAACACAACCGGAAAAGGCTCGGCAATGCGGTTAACGTTCAAAAAAAGGCCACGGGCTCGAGTGAAGCGGTCGCCGTGCCACCGCCGAGTGTGATGGTCTCTCCCGTCACCGGATAGAGCATGTCATTCGAGCCGTCTCGAACATACAGCGTGACCGGCGGGCCCTGGGGCGTCGCGTCGCGAAACGAGATCACATCACCTGCGTGAACGAGAATCTGCATCTCGTTCGTCGTAAACGGCCCAAGCGAGACGCCGTTTCGGAAGACAATCACATTCGCCGCCCGTTCCACACTGTCCGCCGTCAGGATGATGCTTCCGGTCGCCCCCTGAAGCCCCGGCGGTGTCCCCGTTTGCATGGCCATGACCGGCCGAGATCGCGCCATGGCTTCTACCCGCTCCCTCACCCGCGGCATCTGCATGGCCAACTGAGCCAGCACGAGCGTGGTCAGGGTCCCGAGCGCGACAGGAACCAAGATATCGTCCAGCATGCGGCGCATCCGTTGAATCGCCATGGACATCCCTCCACAGCTAAACGTATGCGCCGCGGGACGCGCTATGAATCTATCTTCTCCTCAGCGCGCGCTGTCGCATGAAGGTGTAGCGGACCACCTGATCGCGCACGCGCTCTGGGATATCCACGAACTGCATCGATAGGGTGCGGCCCGTCCCTTCCGCTTCTATACGCACCACCTGACAAAGGGCCTGCAGCCGGTATCCCGTATACGGCAGGGTCACATCGACATGGACCCGATCCCGGTAGACGATATCGACGGCATCCTTCGCGCGAACTGCCAGTCCCCCGCCGCTAATGTCAATAGCCTGAACGAGATAACTCTCTCCGGTGCGCAAACAGGTGAGTTTAACCTGCGCGTCCAAAGAAACGCGAAAATATTCCCGGCGCTGAATGCGCACTAAGTCCGAGCCCCTGAGCGGGTGGACCAAGCGTACAGCCGGCGTCGGAATGTACGACAGCCCCAAGACGCGAGAGCGATATTGGTAGACATCGTTCTCCGAAGCGGCGTATTCGATCATCCACGTCGTATCGACATGGACCTCCATCTCTCGCCCAGTTCCCTGGTGGACGGGAACGTCCGCATACAGAAATTCGTCATCGAGGTCTGCAACGCGCGACTTATAACTGTTCTCAGAGCTGTCTCCCACGACGCGGACGCGCAACGGGGCCCCTATCGGTGGCACTATCGGCATACCGTTCCCCATCCCTTCCAATCTCCTGCCTTATTATACACGCAGAAAGGGAGGTTGCGGGGAAACATCGGCAGAAAGGCTCGATTGCGCCAAAAGCCTCGAATTATGTCAAGCGTTCGATGCTCAACTCGTGCCCCGTAGAGACGTCGAGAACCACGCGGTAGGGCTCGTCGCTGCCGCCGAGGGTGCCGTCAAACGCGACGGCTTGAACCCATCGCCCGTTCGGATCCTCTGCCAAAACGCGGCGCTCGTCCTGAACGTGAAACTGTGGACCGAGGCGCGCGCGAAGAGCGTTCTCAGACAGCGGATGGGGAGCAGGCGGAAGAGTCTTTGGAGGCCACTTGCCGCGATCGTAAAATCCAATCACCTGGCCGTCGTCCAGCGCCACAACGACCCTGCAACTCGCATCCAGTGCCGGGACACCTTGGACGACAGGTTGATAGGTAAACCTGGCAATGCCGTCCACTTGACTGGCGTAAGTCCGCACCATGTTCGACAATCCAACCCGCTTCAACCAACGAGAAGCGACGCCAGCTGCATCTGCCAGATCCACTCGAGGCTCACCAATCGGGCGCGTCAAGCGGTAACTGGCGAGCGTTCCCGTTTTTGCAAACTCGATGCGCACAGGCCGTCCCTTGACGGAGCCGGTCACCAGGATATACGAACCGTTGCGCGGATCGCGAATATCACTGACCTTCGCCTGGTCCACGCGCCCGCCCGCCACCTGCTCGGCCCTCCGAATCCAAGGCGCCGCATCCTTGCTCGCTGAGGCCGGGGTGGGCTTCGGCGCAGCGCTCGGTGGCACGACACTCGCCTGGACTCGGGCAAGCGCATTGCGCACAGAAGGCGCAAGTTCGGTGCCTGTTCTTCCGTCAAGGACAGGCCCTGCATGCCACGCAATGGGCTCGAGCTGCGTCTCCAAGCGCCCTACCGTTTGATACGCATGCCGCAAAGCATTCTGTACGGACACGTTGTGCGGATCGGCATCTGTTGTCATCCAATGTGCGGCGTCGTAGTCGATCTGATGCAGCTCCTGATTCACCCGGTGATCGGGCCCGCCGTCGGGAATTCGCGCCATGTCCAACTGCGCCCCGTATGCGTATTTCTCCACGTCTGCCAGATGACGACGGAAGGATTCAGGGTCTGCCACAATCGAAGCCGAGGCGAGCGCTGCGCGCAGCGCATCGAGGTCTGCGACCGCCGCTCGCAAAGCACCCGAATACCCAGCATCCACCACGGCTGACATCGCCTGCGCCCGGCTTCGCTCGTGATCGCCCCATGCAAAGGCCGCGCCGCCTACCGCGATCACGGCCGCCGCCGCCTCGGCCCACCACGTCCATTTGCGCATGAGATTCACCCCCTCATCAGGCTGTGAAAATGTGGTGACCTATCATGACAAGCTCCGGTTGCGCCCACATCCAGGCGTTCGACGTCTTGGCAGGATTGAAGTAGTAGAGAGCGCCATGTGTGGGATCCCATCCGTTGACCGCATCAATCACCGCCTGCATCGCCTCTCGATTGGGCTGAAGGTTGATCTGGCCATCATTCACGCAGTCAAATGCGCCTGGCTGATACACGATGGCCGGAATGGACTTGGGAAACTTCGGGTCATGTAAACGGTTCAAGATCACCGCTGCAACAGCCACTTGGCCCTCAAACGGTTCCCCGCGAGCCTCGCCGTAGACCACATGGGCCATGAGATTGAGGTCGCTCGCACTCAGGTTGTCCATCCCATGGGTGAAACCGTCCCCAGAAATCAGCGTGCCGTCACTGGAACTGGTCGCGGGCCGTGCGGCGCCAGAGGACGTCGAACCCGAAGAAGCACTGGGAAAGTCCATCTTGTAGCTCCAATTGGGCGTCGCCTTCACCAGCATGATCTTGGTTCGCATGTCGACCTCGCCGGTCACCGGAAGTCCAAAATTGTACTGAAAGGTACGGACAGCCCAATAGGTCTTCCAACCGAAGATGCCATCAATGCGCCCCCAGTAGTAGCCCAGCAGATGGAGACGCCCTTGCAGTTCGTCGACGTCGTATCCCGTGCTGCCGTAAATGAGATTGCGCGCCGTGAACGCTTGAATTGAGGGCGTTGCAAGGAACGGCTCGGCGGCCATCCACGCGGAGAGGATGAGTGCCCATGCCGAGATTGCGCGTTTCGCCCTGCTCATTCGTCAGCCTCCTTTCGCAGAAGCTCGCACCGGCGACACCCCGTAGTCTGTAGACACGCAAAAAAAATATGCCCGGGTTCGCCCCGGGCACATCGCATTCCGTCCAACGTCCTCAGCCAATGACCTCGATATCAAAGTCTTTGTCGTTATCGCACAGGCATCGTTTGAATCCCGTCTCAATATTGCCTTTTGAGTCGCGCGTGCCTCGCAGAATGAACGTCTCGCCACACTTCCTGCAGCGGATCATCACCTTAATCCGATGGGCAGCAGGTGTCGATTCCTGAGCCGACAACGACGACTCTGCGCGCATAGCGATCCCTCCTCCACTTCATCCCGCTTTATATCCATCCGCGCCAGCGGCTCGCCTCCGCCAACCGCTGAACGCCGACGATATAGGCGGCCAGCCGCATATTCACTCCATACCGAACTGCGACTTGATACACGCGGTCGAACGACTGCCGGACGCGATCGTCCAACTTCGCTTGGACTTCAGGCTCACCCCAGTAATATCCCTGGTTGTTCTGAACCCATTCAAAGTACGAGACGATCACGTCCCCGGCAAACGAAAGCACGTCTGGAATCACCAGAATCTCGCGCTCCGTCAGGATCTCAAGGGCATCTTGCGGCGTCGACACGTTAGCCGCCTCAACCACCAGCGATGCCTTGACTTTCGCAGCTAATTCCGCCGTGATCACAGCGCCTGAGGCGGCCAGCACCAGGATGTCGCACGGATGTTCTAGAAGCTCGCGGTTGGTCAGCACATCGCGGTACAACCGCGTCACCGTTCCAAACGAGTCCCTTCGCTCCAGCAACTCGTCCACGTCCAGACCCGCCTCGCGGTACAGGGCGCCATACGCGTCACCCACGCCGACAATGCGAGCTCCCCGGTCACTCAAGTACTTCGCCAGGTAGCTCCCGATACCTCCAAAACCCTGGACGATGACGCGCTGCCCTTCGAGGGTCTGTTGCCTCTGCCTCACCGCTTCCTCCAGCGTCAGTGCGACGCCGCGCGCCGCAGCGCCATCTCGGCCGCGCGTCCCCCCCAAAATCACGGGCTTCCCTGTGATGAAGCCAGGACTGTCTGACTCGCGAATGTGGGAGTACTCGTCCAACATCCACGCCATGTTCTGCGAATTGCTGAACGCATCAGGCGTGGGGACATCCTTCGCCGGCCCCACAATCTGACTCACCGCGCGCACATAACTCCTGCTCACGCGTTCGATCTCCGAGAAGGACATGTCGCGCGGATCGCACACAATGCCGCCCTTTGCGCCCCCGAAGGGCAGTTCTGCGATGCCACACCGAATCGACATCCAGATGGCGAGCGCTTCCATCTCCTCAAGTGTAATGTCTGGATGCAGCCGTATGCCGCCCTTCGTGGGCCCGATAGCGTCATTGTGCTGAACGCGGTAGCCGGTAAACACCCGTACGGTCCCGTCGTCCATGCGCACAGGGAATCTCACCGTCAACACGCGCATGGGCAGTTTCAGGAGATCAAAGGCCTCCGGCCCATATCCTAGGACGTCGAGTGCCTGCCGGACGATGTCCTGCGTATCCTGAAGCATGGACGCACCCTGGTGACGCTTGTCCGCAGACGCCACAGAATCTGCCACAGTGTGTACCACCTTTTCCCGGTTGTCGACAACATGGAATCGAATGAAGACAGCCCTAGTATACACGCCCACCCGCGTTCCGAAAAGCAGCCGAGATCGTAGTTGGGCACAAAAAACAGAGTAACTAGAATGATCTAGTTACTCTCGGATAGGCGGAACCCTCACGTCGGAAAGTTCCGGAGGAGCTGTTCCACGGCGTGATCCGCAAAAATCACCTTGCCGTACTCTCCGAGCACCCATGGCGTCACCCGACTCATCTCACCATACTCCACCAGAATGGAAAATACTTCTTCCCACTGATCAGGTCTGAGGTCGCCATGGATCACCAACTGATAAGCGCCTTCGTGATGATAGAGCGATGTATGGATGGGATACTGGCGCAACGTCTTGCACGCGTCCAAGAGGTTATCCAAATCGCGGAACGCCATCACCATGTGGGTCGGCGTTGACCGCGGCGAAAATCCGTGATCTCGCTCGAAGTACGTTTCCTCTTCGTCTCCATAATCCCCGTCGTCATGGCCAGCCCCAGGCATGGACGGGATACGCGTGACAATGACCACCACGCCCTCTGTCGGCATCGTGAACGCCTCCACGGAAATCGGACCCGCGATATCAAATCCGACTTCCATATAAGCGGTCTCCATCATATCCCAAAAAAGATCCTGCACCTTTTTCCCATTGTGCCAAATTTCATCGCGATCGATCCCGCGTTCCTCGAGATCGTCATAGCTGATGAAAATCCGCACCTTGTCTCGGGCAATTCGCTCGACTCGCATCGGCGTTCCCTCCTTATCGCCAAAGGCCGAGTGAAAGGGCGTGTGATAAATTATATTATACCTCATTTGTTCCCCATGTCATGGCGTGCGCCATCATTCCGAATGTGTCCCCGCGCAGTTGCTGGAACACCCCACGTCTCCCACTCAAACAGCCATCACGTGGACGCTCGCTCCACGATGTTGTGCTGCAGAATCACGGTGTAGTTGTCCACCGGCTCATCCTGTAAGAGCTTGGTGAGCAATCGCATGGAGACTGCGCCGAAATCATACATCGGCTGCGCAATCACGGTCATCTCAGGGCGCACCATCACAGCGAGACGTGTGTTATCAAACGCGATCACCTTCACGTCCTCAGGCACCGATTTCCCCATGTCTTGCACAGCATGAATCGCGGCCAGCCCCAACTCGTCCGAAGCCGCAACGACACCATCCAAATCGTGCTCCTCGAAGTACGCGCGGATCACGGGAAGAGACGTCTCGTAGCGGCCGCGCCCCGTCCGAATGACGTGAAGCTCCTGTCCGCGCATCCGATTCTGGGCACCCTGCAACCGCCGATCCGCCACGACCGAATATCCTTCGTCCATGGTGATAAAGCCGATTCGCCGACAACCCTTTTGGAGCAAGAAGTTCACCGCATCCCGCCCCGAACGATAGTTGTCGATATTCACCGACGGAATCCGGCGCTCTGGATCCTCTGTCGCGCACAGCACGACAGGAATCTGCGCCTCCTCAAACGCGTCGATCTCACGTGACGTAAGAACATTCGTCATGTACAAGATTCCATCCACCTGTTTTTCCCACATTGTCCCAATCAAACTAACCTCGCGATCGACCTGAGCGTCCGAGTTCACCAACAGAATGTTGTAATCATACATGTTCGCGATGTCCTCGATCCCGCGAACCATCTCTGCGACAAAAGCCGCCGAAACGTCCGGCACGATCACGCCAATCGTGCGCGTCCGCTTGCTCGCAAGACCCCGCGCCACCGCGTTCGGCCGGTAGCCCAGTTTTGCAATTGCCTCCAATACCCGCTTTTTCGTATCCTCTTTGACCACGGCCGTCCCGTTGATCACGCGAGACACGGTAGCCATGGACACTTTTGCTTCTCTTGCAACGTCGTATATTGTAACAGGCATGGACAACCCCACCTTTCGTACGTCATCGGCAATCCATGGTATTCGGAGTCGTGTCCTTATTATAATCAAGTTTGGCCGGTCTCTGTCCAGTTCTTAGCTCACCAAGTCCACATATGAAAAAAGCCCGCCGAAGGCGGAGCTACCAAGTGGCTTCCGTATGCTCAACTCGACATCAGTCTGTCGTAGAATCACTGCAACTGGACATAAACAAAGGGCTCGGACCACTCCGAACCCACACATATCTTCAATGCGGGTGGAGGGACTCGAACCCCCACGGTCGCCCGCCAGAACCTAAATCTGGTGCGTCTGCCAATTCCGCCACACCCGCATACATCTCTCGCCTGGCAACGACCTACCTTCCCAGGAGGCTTCCCTCCCAGTATTCTCGGCGCTGGAGGTCTTCACGTCCGTGTTCGGGATGGGTACGGGTGTTGCCCCTCCGCTATGGTCACCAGACCTGCTTCGCTCCATGCTC